>CAYZWN010000283.1:0-4709 GCA_964482185.1 uncultured Roseivirgaceae bacterium | reverse complement strand
TAATAACGAACAATGATAAGCATTATCAACCTATAGATAAATTGACTATCATTAACTAGATGGATTAAGGATAAAAATAAAACACCACAAACCATTATTTTAAAGGCAGACCAAACAATACGCTTCCTGGTGTCGGTTTAGATGCGGGGTAGTCATCGCCCTTTTTTAGTAACTCTATTGCTGTGTAAAATTGAAAAAGAATTAAAAAGCCACGAACAGGCTGGCCAATAGTCTGATCGCGGCTTTGATAGATTGGAGGTAGTTTCACTTTTTTACCAACCTGTAAGCAACTACCCGGTTGTCGAAAAAGGTCGGCACGAGCACCATATTCTCCTCGGCCACAAACCAGATATCTGCCGTGTTCTTTTTTTGATCTTTTGTATTCAGGATCGATTGCTTCATACCATCGGTGCTGATTACAAATATCTCCCCGTTCCAGTCCGAGACGAGATACACGCCCGGATCGTTGGTGGGCGTTACGCCATCCCCGGCGCCGATTCCAGTCGCGATAACTGTCTTTTCCAGTGTGGCAGGATCGTAACGCACAAATTCAGATGCTTGAGAAAAAGCGGTTAAAAGTTTACCCTGATCCATCAGCAAGCCGTTGGGCCGACCTGGTGCATCGTCATGAAAAACCGAAACTGCGCCATTGACATAGCGGAAAATCTTACCTTCATTGGAGTCTGAAATATATACATCGCCCTGGTCTCCGGGCGTGATGTCGTTCAGGCCTGAAGCGCCCTTTACCGTGATTTTAGATGATATTTTTTCTGCTTCAATATCGATCAGCACAAGTTCATCGAGGTCGGCAACAAACAGTACATTGTCAACGATGGCCATGCCTTTCGGTCCGCTCATGCCGGAAATCCATTCCAGATCCAGTATCTCCCCGTCTTTCGACAACCTTGAGATAAAGCCATTATTGTCTTTTTCCCAGGGATTCTGGTTTACGTTTGATACATAAAAGACCCCTCTTTTATCGTCGTAAATCACCGATTCAGGAGTTTTGAGGAGTGTGTCGGATGCCCATATTTGCTCAAGAGCGTACGTTATTGCAGTAGCTTCAGCGACTGCACCGGTTGAGGATGTCCCATCCGTTGATTTTTTTGATTGGCATTGAAATATAAGTATACTGATCAATGCAATAAGAAGTGTTCTGGTGTTCATTTTAGTATGTGTTTTTGCGGGTGAAACAATAATTAAAGGTAGCAGATAAATGCAGTGATTGGAAAGTGTAGTGGAAAATTCATTGCAGAAAAGCCGGAGAGCGAAATTTTTTCGCAATAATTTTCGAAAACAGATTAAATCAAATCTATACGATTAACATAAATGGCCTCCTGAAATGGAGTATAAAGCCGATTAATAAAATTTAATTTTTCGGGCGGCATATACCAGCATTCTGAAGAGCATGAAACCGTGACGAAACCTGGCGATATTGGTTTTCCCATACATGCGTTCCCGATAGCGGATTGGCAAATCCACAATTTTAAGATTGAGCTTGTAAGCGCCAAAAATCAGGTCAAAATCACCAAAAGGATCAAAATCGCCAAAGAAGGAACGGTTCAGCACCAGCTTTTCATAATCCTTCCTTAGAATCACCTTTGTGCCGCACAGCGTGTCTTTGATCGGCTGATCCAAAAGCCATGAAAACATCATGCTGAAGAATTTATTTCCCAACAGATTGAGCATGCGCATGGCATTTTTTTCCATCGGATACACCAGCCTTGAGCCATTTATAAATTCACCTTTTCGCTCAGCCATCGCCTGGTAAAACGCCGGCAGGTCTTCCGGTGGCACGGTCAGGTCGGCGTCAAGGATCATGAGCACATCGCCGCCGGCTAGCGCAAATCCGGCGCGCACGGCATCACCCTTACCCTTGCCGGGTTGCCTGGTCATTTTGATATTCCAATCGGGGTATTTTTCAGGCAGGGTCTGAATCTGTTCCCAGGTATCATCGGTGGAGTTCCCCTCAACGAAAATTATTTCCTGTTCCTTTCCGAAACGAGGCATGCGCCTCAAGGTATTTTCGAGGTTTCCGCTTTCATTTCGGGCCGGAATTACAATTGAAACCGAATAATCATCTTGGTGTGTGATTTTGGTAATTGGTCGGGCAAAAATGTACTGATTCAGGCACAGGCGGTTTATGATTGGCAACCGGGCAAGGATTTTGTTAAAAACCCACGAAACGACCGGGATGTAAACAGGAAACAGTACTCTTTTGGTACTTCGATATGTTTCGAAGCCGGCAAGATAAAGGAAGGTCTGCAAATCTTTGTTTGTGAGCCAGTTTTGCCTCGGACTTGTCTTTTTTATACCAATCCACTCGCCAAACAGCAATACCGGCTCCCAGAGAAAATTATAATAGTTAATGATGAGCCTGGTTCTTTGGTGACATACCAGGTTGAGCGCGTTGAATACGCGCAGCACATCCACGAAGTAGCCCGTAACATGTGACAAAATGATGGTATCGAATTTTTCGTCCAGGCTGAGCTCTTCGGCGTCCTGCACATAAAACTGTACTTCCGGATGCCGGGTTTTTGCCATATCTATCATCGCCGGAGAAAAATCAATGCCTGTTTTTTTGCTGCCATGCAGTTTGGAAATGAGCCCGCCATCTGCGCAACCTATTTCGAGCACACTGTCCCCTTCATGGATAAAATAATTGCAGTATCTGGCAATGTCATTCCAAAAATACCTGAATCGCCTCCGGTATTTTGTCACATTTGGAGCGAGGTGTTCAAAATGCCGGTAGAATGCCGCCCTTCTTTTTCGCTCAATTTTTAATACTGTTCCAGACAATTGTTATAGACGATTAATGAATTTCATATAAATAAGCCGGCCATTTTTCTCCTTCGGTGTGCACGAGCACCATTTTGTCCGGATAAGCCTCATTGATGATCTGTAAATAATTCCTAACCGTATTGATCAATGGACTTTCTTCAAGATCGGGATTAGTTCGCAGGCTGGCTTTGATCACGTGCGTAACCCCTGCATCCTTCAGTAACCTGTACAATTTTTCAGGATCATCAGACGGTACTCTCCAGATACCATGGAAATTTTTACCCTTACTGTAAATGAATGCCATCCCGGGTTTGCGGCAGGCGACATAAGCATCCGGTGGAAGATTCGCCTTTGTCCATCTTACCATCGAAAGATAATTTTGCCAATCGGGCGGATAGCCGTAAAGATCCTCGCCTTGTACATAATGCCGCATCACATCAATCCGGCCCGGGATTGTCGTGATCGTTCCGGACAGGTTGGCATATATTAATATTGATACAAATATCATAAAAACCCATGAAAGTCGCCGGAGACCGCTTGTGAATTGCATGGAAAGTGTATGGAGTAAAAATGCCATCATCAACGGCGCTGCAATGATGATCAGTCGCTCCTGATTCCAGTAGATTTGCAAGACAAGGAAAGTTACCGCGCAGGTGATGAGTATGTAAAGCCCTGTGAAAAACCAAAACGGCGATGCCTTCCTGTTCAGCAAAAGGCCTTTAATAAGGAGAATATAAACGATCAGGGCGATGAAAATCTGTATGATAAAGCTTTCGCTGGACGAAACGCCGAAAATATTAAACAGATGAAAACCCAGATAGTAAACCGAATTGACGATCAGGCGCTGCAGGAATCCGATGGCCGTTTCATTACCCATTTCGGGCTTGAATGAGTTTTTTAAAAGCAACGTGCTCCCCTGACCGGAAATCTGTGTGTCGCTGATATCCCATAAGGTCACTTTCATTAATTGATACACAAGGAGCATTGCGCCAAATACAGCTAAGGTAGATATGGCTGTTTTCCAGCTTTTCTGAAAAATGAAAAACGCAATCACGGCGATGAGCGCAACCAATCCGACGTTTCTGGTTAGAAACAATGAAAAGAGTAATACGCCAATGATCACAATTGGTTTATCAATTTGAAATTTGTTGACGGCAGGCCTGGAAAGGAAATATTTATCAAAACAGAAAAGGAATCCACTCTGCAGAAAAAGGTAAAATGCCTCGCTGTAGGTCATGCTGCCGTATGCCAGCAACGGAGCCGAAAAGCTCATGAGCAGGGTGAAAACGAGCAACAGAAATGGAGAGAAATATTTGCTGAATACTTTGAATAAAAAAAAGAAATGCCCAATTAAAAATAGCACGGAAAGCATTTTGAGGGCGATCACATTGATGCCCAAAATGGCTATAAACAGTGACAGTATCACAGGATACAGCGGCCCCTGAAATGCCGGGAAAGTGCCATTGTGAATTAAATTGTAAGCACGGTTGATGTAAATTGAGTCATCACCACCTATTGATACTTTGGGTTCGAAAAGCAACATTGTAATGAGAAAGGTGGCGGAAAGGCCGAAAATGAAAATCGATTTTTCTTTACCGGCAAAAAGCAAATCTGCTTTCTCAAGCAATGACGGCTTTGAAACAGCATTGGTGATTACCGGCTTCTTCATCCTTATTTTATCATTGGCTTAGGATTATTATTCAAAATCCCGGTCATAAAATAGTGATAAATATTTCGATGTTCAAGTTCACTAATCAATTCATAAAGCTGCACCGTGATATTGAGGGAGAAATGATGCATTTTTTATTGAATTCATAAGAGAAAAATAGCGGATATTCAGAATCTGCAAATAATTAATAAAACGAAAGATTAGTTTGTGCATGCTGAGGACAGAGTTGTGTCAAAGCTTTAATGACGGGTGTCTTCAC
>CAYZWN010000282.1:2193-4723 GCA_964482185.1 uncultured Roseivirgaceae bacterium | reverse complement strand
TATAGTGATCGATATCGCACTCGCTGAACATTTCTCCTTCTTTTTCAAACCCAAATTTAGCGTACAGCGGCATAGCAGAAAGCTGCGCGTGCAGGTATAATTGGCGATGTGTCAACTCTGCGACAGCTTGGATATCGTGCAACACAGCGACGACCAATGCGCTGCCTACCCCTTTGCTTCTATATTGTTCCAGCACTGCGAAGCGTTCGAGTTTCACGCCGAGTTCAGTTGTTCTCCATCGCGCTGCACCACATGGCACACCATCGAATCTGGCCAAAAAATGACTGCTGATCGATTCGTGCTGATCGATTTCCTCATCTTCGGGCACGTTCTGGCCCACCACAAAAACCTCATACCTGATTTGGTGGGCGATTTCGAGATCTTCTGAATTATTGATCTTTACCACCTCCATGGTTGAATCAATCATTTTTCCAGCCGTGAAACTTATCGTATGCCTTGATGATATCCTTTACGATCGGGTGGCGGATTACATCTTTTTCATTCAACTCCACAAATCCAATTCCCTTTATATTATTGAGTATTTGCACCGCATCATCAAGTCCTGACTTTTGGTTTGGTTTTAAATCGACCTGCGTCCGGTCGCCATTGATAATGAGTTTGGAGTTTTGGCCGAGCCGGGTCAGGAACATTTTGATTTGCATTGGTGTCGTGTTTTGTGCCTCGTCGAGTAAAACAAATGCATTGCTCAAAGTTCGGCCCCGCATGTAGGCCAGGGGTGCGATTTCTATTACCCTGTTTTCGCGGTAGTATTTCAATTTTTCACTGGGTATCATATCATCCAGCGCATCGTAAACCGGCCTCAGATAAGGATCAATCTTTTCCTGCAGATCACCCGGCAGAAAGCCCAGATTTTCACCAGCCTCTACAGCAGGCCGGGTAATAATGATCCTTTTTATTTCCTTGTTTTTTAATGCCCGCACCGCCAGTGCCACCGCGATGTAGGTTTTTCCGGTACCGGCAGGCCCGATGGCAAACACGATGTCATGCTTTTTCACAGCATCGACGAAACGTTTCTGATTGGGTGTCCTGGATTTGATGGGCGTACCCTTCGTGCCAAAGATAAGGACATCCTCCTGACCCAATTCCACAGCAACGATGCCCTGCTCAATGTAAGTCTTCACATTGTGTGAAGTTACTTTGCCAAATTTATGATAATGGTTGACCAGGGAGTTGAACAATTCATTTACCCGGAGAATCTCCGTGCCAGAGCCCTGTATCCGGATTTCGTTGCCCCTGGATACAATCTTCGTCTTAGGGAATGAATCTGTGACAGCTTTAATGTTGGTGTTGTCTACACCGAGAAAATCAACGAGTGAGATGTTTTCTAAAGTTATAATCTTCTCTACCAAACGTGTTATTAATTAGTTGTTTACCTTATCGTTTATGGTTAAAAAATTTTTACTTTTGCCACAGCAATATTAAGCAATAATTCTCTTCTCTCTATGGCAATCATCACTTTTATGTCTGACTTCGGAATGAGCGATCATTATGTGGCAGCCGTAAAAGCAAAAATCCTGTCCATTAATCCTGGACTTCGAATTTTGGATATTTCTCATGATATTGAGCCCTTTAATCTGGCACATGCGGCATTTGTACTCAGGTCTGTTTTCAGGGATTTTCCCAAAGGTACCATACACCTGGTCTCCATCAATGCCCATACCGAAAGAAATGACCGATTCCTCACTACAAAACTTGACGACCACATTTTTGTGCTTCCGGACAACGGACTGCTAAGCCTAATCAGTGAGCAGGAACCTTCCCTGATCGCTGAACTATTCAATACAATTGATAAACATTCCTCTTTCCCATCAAGGCATGTCATGGCAAAAGCCGCTGCGATGCTTGCAAGTGGTTCTGCTATCAATGATGTTGGAGCCTATACGAAAGATTACGTTCGCCGGATCGACCGGAAATTCCGGGCCACCAAAAAGCAAATCTCCGGCAACATCATCAAAGTTGATCATTACGGTAATCTTATTACAAATATTGAAGAAGAAGTTTTCAATATACTGAGAAAAGAAAGGAAGTTCTTTGTGCAGTTTGGAAGGGAAAAAGCAATAAAAATCAATCTCAGCTATGGCGAAGCGGAAGACGGAGATTGCTTCGTGATATTCAATGATCTGGGATTGCTCGAAATCGGCATCAACAATGGTAACGCCAATGAGCTTTTAGGGCTTGGCTATGACCAACCGATTAGTATCATTTTTGAGGATGAGGCGCCCTGATATTCAGTGAGTTTGTTTGGACACTGGGATAAACCCGAAAAAAATCAGTATTTCTTCAGAAATATTTATCATTTTTAACCCTTTACAGACCTTTTTGGAGCAAAGCATTTGTTTTTTTGCTTTTCAGATTCGACATCTTAATATGAAATACAACCAATTCCTTTCATTTTTACTCCGTTCTTATGCTTTCAACCTCCTTGTTATTCTGATGCTGGTGACTCCTTTTCAAGGGAAGCTTCATGCCCAGGATAATTTACAAACAAGCACAAATTATCAAGATACGG
>CAYZWN010000282.1:0-2183 GCA_964482185.1 uncultured Roseivirgaceae bacterium | reverse complement strand
ACGGCATATCTGTATGCGGTACAAACATATGATTTGGCACTTGGCAGAAATTCCTTTCTTTACACAGGTCGGGTTTATAATATGAAATATGGGACCATTCAGAATCACCCCTATTTTTTGGATGATTATTGGGAAGAGGGTCAAATCGTTTATGATGGACAAGCGTTTGACAGCGTATATATGATGTATGAAATATACAGCGATCTTGTGCTGGTCGAGAGTTTCTCCTCCAAAGGAGCGCTGTCTGTTATAAAATTACATAGTCCACTCATTTCATCCTTCAAACTTCTTGGCCACACATTTATCCGGCTTCAGACAGATTCACTGCAAAATATCCAGGAAGGTTTTTATGATCTACTTTACGATGGCGAAAAACTGCAATTGTATTCCAGGCGCATCAAAATGATTGTAAAAGACGATGCTGTGAATTCAGTTGCCGAGACATTCACTCAAAAAGATAAGTTTTACTTAAAAAAAGATGGGCAGTATTTTCAGGTGAAAAAAAAGAAATCGGTTCTAAAAGTGCTGCACGATCGCAAGAAGGAACTCAAGGCATTCGCGCGTTCCAATCAATTATTTTTTTCAAGTGATCAGGAGCGATCAATTATGGCCCTGGCAGAATATTATGATAACCTGAAATAGTTACAAAAATTGGACTATGACAAAATTCCTGATCATTTCATTTTTTGCTTTTATACTCTGTAAGCAGGGCTTTGCCCAAAGTGATCCACTGATCGTTAATGGAAAATATGAGTTGACCCCATTTCAGGTTTTTGTGAAAGATATTGAGGATCAAGTATCGGTACAATTTTATTACCACCCTCAGATTGTGGACAGTTTTTATGTTACGGCAACTTTCAACCGTGAACCGCTGAGGCGTGCACTGCAAAAGGTATTTTCAGGAATGGATGTTTATTTTTTCATCAATGAATACAACCAGGTGATTCTTACACAGGGATACCAGGTAACGACAACCCTACCAGTAAACTACTTTGACCGTGGTGAGCAGGCCGCCGGAGAAGCCCAGGTTGAGGTGATCGACTTTTTGCAGGAGGAAGAAAAGAAAACACAGCTGCAGAACGTCATGGAAAATACTATCGTGGAAATTGGTACCAAGTCCAGAATAGCAAGCGGCGAATCCACCAATCTTGCCGGCTACATTAGGGATGCAGCAACAGGAGAACCGCTTATTGGTGCCTTAATTTACATAGAAAACCCAAGGATTGGTGTGGCTTCCGACCAGTATGGATATTACTCACTCACGATTCCAAAGGGTCGCCAGGAATTGCTCCTGAAGTGTATTGGCTACAAGGATACCAAAAGACAAGTGATTCTTTATGGCCAGGGCAAACTCGATATCGAAATGATCGAAGACGTGATACCGCTCAAAGAAGTGGTAATCGAAGCCGAAAAGGATATCAATGTTTCTGGTATGCAGATGGGACTCGACAAACTCGATGCCCAATCCATGAAAAAGGTGCCACCGATACTCGGAGAGGTTGATGTGTTGAAAATAGCCCTGACATTACCTGGCGTGCAAAGTGTTGGCGAAGGTGCCAATGGCATCAATGTCAGGGGAGGCACAGCCGATCAAAATCTGATGTTGCTGAATGATGCGCCAATTTTTAATCCTACACATCTTTTCGGGTTTTTCAGTGCCTTCAACCCCGATATTATAAAGAGCGTAGAACTGCACAAAGGGGGCATCCCAGCTGAATACGGCGGACGGATATCATCCGTTTTCGAAGTACAAACCAAGGAAGGCAACAGCCGGAAATTCGTGGGTAGTGGCGGCATCAGTCCAGTCACGGCCCGGTTGGCTTTTGAGGGCCCGATAATCAAAGATAAGCTCTCCTATCTTTTCGGCGGCAGATCTACATACTCTGATTGGATATTGAAGCAGATAGATGATCCAGGTTTCAAAAACAGCAGCGCCTCTTTTTATGATTTGTTTGGCAAGTTGACCTATGAAATCAACGAAAAAAACTCGATTTATGCCGCCGCATACTACAGCGATGACGATTTCCAGTTCAATTCGGACACAACTTTTACCTATGTCAATGAAAATGCATCGCTACAATGGAAGCATATTTTCGGCAATAAACTATATGGCGTTTTTTCCGGCCTCTACAGCGGATACAATTACGACATTTTCAGCCTTAACAATGAGGTAAATGCATTTA
>CAYZWN010000281.1:0-4779 GCA_964482185.1 uncultured Roseivirgaceae bacterium | reverse complement strand
AGAAATACAACCATCAGATCATTTATTCCCTCCTTTATGGAATATGAATGTTTTTTCCGGCTAATGTCTGTCTAATAAAATTTACGTCTTCCCCTTCAAGCGCTAATAATCAAAACCCCATCACCAATAAATTCCAAACCTGTTTATTTTTTGAAATTTGACCTATTGGGATTTATTCGGATTTTGATATTTGATTTTTGGATTTTCTATTGTCATAAATCCTTACAATAAAACCAGCTTTTTCATTTTCGAAAGATTTGGTTTCTGATTGATAAATTGTTTTGGAACTTTGAGGCAGGGAACATATAAAGACTTAATTTTAAGGGTAGAATTTCTCAAAATTTGGAATAATACTAAACCTGTCGCGCACGTAATCCGGATGGTAATAACTCATAGAAAATATTCATGCAAGTTCGATTAGTTACCTTAAACATATTATTGATTTGCTGCGCAATCCTGATTTTTGGATTCCGAACTGAATCAGCTGCCCAGGACTCAGGCGCCGCCGGAAAGGATACAATCAAGGTTGAAAAGGTAATTTCCCCAATAGAACTTACTGATGTTGGCACAGAAACCGAACAAACCCTTAAGCTGGTAAGAACCATCAGAGATCAGCTTGTGCAGGACAACACAGAACTTGAGATTGACTCCATTGCACCAATAAAAATGGTGGAATTGGCCGAGGCAAAGAAGATTCTGAAACTGGAAGAAATCAGCCGGCTACCTGTAAAGCAAATTGAAAGCCTCAAAAGTAATTTTTTACTCAACAAAGAGAAAATGAACGCCTGGCGGCAGTTTTATTCAAATCGCCTTGAGGGCTACAACTCAAATAAGTCTGGATTAGCCGACCAGAAAGCACGTTGGACCAGAACCCTTGAACTGGAAAGAGATACACGGTTGCCATCGGAGATTAGATCGCGCATCAGTTCCAACCTTAAGGAAATCAATGATCTGGAAAAAGACCTTACAAAGCGAATTGATGCATTGCTTGCCAAGCAGGACAAACTTACCGAAGGGAATATATTCATCGATGAGGTGCTGGCAGAAATCGAAAAGCATGATATTTCACAGCGCACAAGGCTTTTCAGTATTGACAGCCCGCCCATCTGGAAATTGTATTCCAATCAGGAAGATACCATATCCATAGCATCGAGGATTAAGGATTCCCATCAAATTCATCAAAAAGGGCTGGAAAATTTTATTGAAATAAATAAGAATAATTTCCTGCTTCACCTTGGTTTTTTCGTTGTCCTGCTCTTCTTCATGTATTTTATTAAAACTGATGTTGCAAAGTGGTCAGATGAAAAACGCGATAATGCCATTTCCTATACCCTTTTCCTTATTTCAAAGCCGGTCACATCGTCAGTGCTGATTGCCTTGTTGATGAGTGGATTTTTTTTCAGGGATTCGACACTTTTTTTTCAGGGATTCATATACCTGTTGCTTTTATGGCCTTTGCTCGTTTTGCTGCCCGGGCTGATAAAATATCTGAACAGAAAGTTTTTTTACATTATAGGCCTTTTGATTATTCTGCGCTTGTTTTCATTTTATTTCACAGACATCGCTTTATTGGAGCGGATTTTTCTTCTGACAAACCAACTTGGGGCCATACTTTTATTTTCTTTCCTGCTTGGAAAAAGAAAATCAAGCGAACTGGCCGGCTCAGAAATCAACTGGGCATTCGTCTTTACTTTTATCAGAATCTCCATTTTTTTATTAACTGTTGCTCTGGTTGCAAATATAATCGGCGCGGTATCGCTGGCTAATCTACTGACTGACGGGGCCTACACACTGGTTTTTGGAGGTGTCATTATCTATGCATCCGCCATGACGCTCCGCAGTATCATCGCCCTGCTGATACAGCATGAAAGTCTTTTGCGCCTCAATATGATAAAGACCTATTCAAACGATGTCAAAAAGACCATTTTTACGATCATTTTTTGGGCGGCAGGCCTGCTCTGGGTTTACAATACTTTAAATTCATTTCAAATTTACAAGCCCGTTTATGATTGGTTTGATGCCTTTCTTAGCCGCGACTGGCAGGTGGGCTCTGTTTCATTGTCCGTTGGCAGGGTTGTGGCTTTTTTCTTAACACTCTGGATTGCGTACCTGGTATCCCGATTTATCCGATTTATACTAAAAGATGAAATATTAACCCATTATCCGATGCGGCGGGGTTTGTCCGGGGCGATTACCATGGTAGTGCGGATTGTGATCGCATTTATTGGACTGATTCTCGCATTTGGCGCCGCAAAAATTGATATAAGCAATATCGCCATCATATTTGGCGCACTTGGCGTTGGGATTGGCTTTGGTCTGCAAGGCATTTTTAACAATCTTGTTTCAGGTCTGATCATCACCTTTGAGCGACCTATGCAATTGGGTGATATCATCGAAATCAGCAATCTCAAATTGATGGGTGAAGTAAAAGAAATCGGCTTGCGGGCCAGCATTATCCGCACTTTCGATGGTGCAGAGGTGGTTGTGCCAAACGGCAACCTCATCTCCAGCGAGATGATCAACTGGACATTATCTGATGACCGCCGAAGGCAGGATATCACAATCGGTGTAGCATATGGCACAGATCCTGAAAGGGTAATTGAAATTCTGAAAGAAACGGTGCCAAAACACGAAAACGTGCTCAAAAACCCGGGGCCCTTATGCCTTTTTACCGGGTTTGGAGAAAGCACACTTAATTTCCGGGTTTATTTCTGGAACCATTTTGATGTTGGATTCTCGACAAAAAGCGGTGTGTGCATGCTAATCAACAAAGCATTTAAAGAACACGGCATTGAAATCGCATTCCCGCAAAGGGATTTGCATATCAAGTCTTTACCCGGGGAAAAGCAAAACTTCCAGGAAATTATTGATAATGCTCCCGGCAGGAAGCCGATAAGCAAGGCTGAAAAGGATACTGATAAAAAAAACAAAAGCGCACACAAATGACAATAGGCCCAAATTTCCGCTCATTTCTCATCAAATTGTTCCAGTCGATTTTAATCTGGATAGCAGCAGCATTTTTCTTTGGCATGATCAGGGTGTGGGGTGTCGATTCGCTCCCATCTTATGAACGGGTATTGCCCTTCCTTCTGATTGAGTTTCTTATACAGATGTTTATTTTAGGCGCTGTGGCAGGGAGCATTTTCGGCATTATGGATTTTTTTCTGGACAGCGAATGGATGCGAAATAAAGCATATTGGAAAATACTGGTGATTAAAACCTTTGTCCAGGTGATCGCTGCATTAACCTCTTTAATGGTGGTGGCCGAAGTCACCATTCAGGTCTGGGGAGTTCATGAAAATCTTCTTCACTTTCTTGCTACCGAAACAACCCTGGTATGGGCAATTTATACTTTTATAGTAAGCTTCTTCATTTACCTGATCGATGTGATGAAAACCAAAATAGGCGACCGGGTATTGATCAATTTGATTCTTGGGAAATATCATAGCCCGCGTGTAGAAAGACGCGTGTTCATGTTTCTGGATATGAAAGACTCTACAACCCACGCAGAAAACCTCGGGCACATAAAATTCAGCTCGCTGATTCAGGACAGCCTGAATGATCTCACCAATGCCATCATGGCCCATAAAGTGGAGGTTTACCAGTATGTGGGCGATGAGGCCATTCTCACCTGGAATCCCAAAGATGCATTTCAAAACCTTAATTGTCTCATTGTATATTATTCTTTCAGGCAAACCCTGAGAGAAAAAAGAAACTATTATGAAAATCAATATGGTTTTGTGCCATTTTTCAAAGCCGGGGTGCACCTTGGGGATGTAACGGTTACGGAGGTAGGGATCATCAAAAAGGAGATCGCCTACCACAGTGATGTACTCAACACGGCTGCGCGGATACAGGGGAGATGCAACGATTTCTCAGCCGAACTGCTGATATCCCAGGATCTGAAAGATGAACTTGGTGACCAAAAGTTTTTCGACTTTCAATTAATTGGCGGCATCAGCCTGAAAGGCAAACAACAGCCCGCAAATATTTATAAAGTCACCATCGCCTAAAACCAGCACAATCCTCATTTCCCGTTTCCGCAAATGACTTTTTTGTGATAGATGACACCTCTTTGATTCAGGTAGTCCATGATGTAGTTGAAACACGGCCTGCTCCTGCCTATCAGCTCGGGCGGAAACACACCTTTGTCAGAAAATATCCCGTCCAATACCATGTTTGCTGCCGCTGTGGCGGTATATCCGGTTGTTCTTGCCATGGACGAAGTGTTGGTTTCGGCATCGTATTCGTCAAACAATTCATAAACGATTTTTTTATTACTTCCATCCATTTCCAAACCGTTGATGACGATCCTCATGACGGTGAACTCTTCCTCATTTTCTTCTAATCGCCAGGAATTAAATAATATTCTGCTGGTAAAATCAATTGGTTTTATGGAAAAGCCATCGACCCGGATCGGCTCCTGATCAAAAAAACCACTTGCCTGCAACACCCTGATATACTCCGCATGCCCGGGGTAGCGCAGTGTTTTTTCTTTCATATTCGGGATGTGAGGCATTGTATGGATAAGCGAACGCAGTCCATCTGAATTGAATGCTTCAAGCGTGCCGACCTGATCAAATTGTACCATTTCACTATCCGAGAGCGGCGGCTTCACAACAACATGGCCATTTTCGATATACCTCGCGGGCCGGGTGTATTCCTCAATTACGTCAACCGGACTGAAAGGAGCCTTGTAATTGAATGGCCAGTTTTTAGTTTTCGGCAAGCCGCCGACCAGGCACTCGAAACTTAGTACCTTGAACTCCTGATCGTGAC
>CAYZWN010000280.1:0-4809 GCA_964482185.1 uncultured Roseivirgaceae bacterium | reverse complement strand
CCATAATTATACGTGCCAAATCCATGGAGTTCCCAGTTTGAGGGCACCGGGATTTTTGTCCATTCGCCGCTATTCCTGCCATCAGTGCAATAAAAATCCCATTCAACAGCGCTTGCCGCATCCTTTCCCGAAAGAAAAACCTTTTCGGTGAACTGAGCATGGGCAGACAGCAATGATAAGAGTAAAATACAGGTCAGTGCAGATTTCATAGGTTGATATTGTTAATGATATATTAAGAATTAAGGGTTAATTTTAGTGATAGATAAAAATGTCATATAATAATCACAAATGTTAAATTTAAGGAATTTTGTGCCAGACACATATTTAAAAGTGCCTGGAAAAACTCAAAGACACCTAAAAAATATTTTTTAATCTCAAATCATTAAGAACAATGAAACCCAAAAATGCCCGCAGATCATTTATAAAGACCTCAGCACTTGCTGCCGGTGCAATAAGCCTTGCACCTCAAATTTCTTTTGGCAGACCTTCTGAGCAGATCGTAAACAAACTGCCGAAATGGAAAGGCTTTAACCTGCTTGACTATTTTTCTCCGAACCCAAAAAATCCAAGGCCGTCGACTAAAGAGGAATACTTCAAGTGGATGTCGGACTGGGGTTTCAATTTCGTTCGGATTCCTATGGCATACCCTTATTACCTGAAGATCGACCATGAACAAAATATAACGCCCAAACAAGTGCGTAAAATCGACCGAAGGCAAACAGACAAAATCGAAACTTTGGTGTATCAGGCGCATAAATGCAACCTGCATGTCAGCCTTAACCTGCACAGAGCGCCTGGATTTTGTGTGAATGCGGGCTTTTATGAGCCCTACAACCTGTGGACAGACGAGCAGGCGCAGGAAGATTTTTACTATCACTGGAGTTTTTGGTCAAATCGTTTTAAAAATGTTTCGCGCGAGAAAATCAGTTTTGACCTCGTAAATGAGCCCTGCACACGCGAGGATATGAACGATCAGCATTCAAAACGCGGACCAGTACCGGGAGATATTTACCGTAAGGTGGCAAAAAAGGCTCTCGAGACCATCAGAAAGCAAAACCCGGATCATCTGGTCATAGCTGATGGAAACAATGTCGGAAATGATGTGATTCCCGAAATAGCCGATCTGGACATCGGGCAAAGCTGCAGAGGATATAATCCGGCGATCATATCGCATTACAAAGCCCCCTGGGTGTATAAGGATACGGAAAACCTGCCGGAACCCAAATGGCCCGGTCAGGTCGGCGACCAGTACCTCAGCCGGGCAATGCTTGAGGAAGCGTATAAACCATGGATCGAACTGGTAAAACAAGGTGTTGGTGTGCACTGCGGCGAATGCGGGTGCTGGAATAAAACGCCGCATAATGTATTTCTGGCGTGGTTTAAAGATGTGTTGGAAATTCTTTCAGAAAACGGTATCGGGTTTGCACTGTGGGAATTTGCCGGCAGTTTTGGTCTTATTGATTCAGAAAGGGCCGATGTGGCTTATGAAGATTGGTATGGGCATAAACTCGACAGGAAACTGCTCAACCTGCTGATGCGTATCTGAGGTCTGTTAGTTCGGAAAACACTCCTTAGTTTCTTCAGGTTTAAAAACCGCAAAACCAATCGGGTATCGTGTTATAATTGTGGTTAATCAAAAAAGCTGGTTTACAATAAAAACCAACTCACCTGATCGCACTTTGATCAGTAAATAAAAGCCAGGAATCCCTTCTGTTATCATCTGGGAGTAACCTGTCGCCTGCTAAAACCAACTCATTGTATCCTCTACCCGCGATGGCAATCTGACGAAAATGAGCCTCACCGGAAAAAATTTTCTCGTTTCCTCCGTTGCCCGTCAAATCCGTACCATACAGCAAGCCTGCATTGTACTGTTCAGGGGTGGCATTGGTAAAGCCGCAGAAAATAATGGAATTCCCTTGATACATCGCATCCATAAACCAATATTTGTTTATTCCGTCACCATGCTCAAATTCCCACTGCAAGGCTCCATTCAAGTCCAGGGAAAAAGCCCAGGCAGCAGTTTGTTTGGAGCCAACCATCAAGAAATTGCCATTGGCACCTTCAATTACTTTTGTAACAGTGGCAAAGCCCGGCGATCCATATTCTTTCGCCCAGTCGACCTCCTCATCCTTAAAGCGATAAACAACAATACCTTTTTCATCAGGTCCTGTAATCACTTTCTTAGAGCCCTGGAGTAGAAAGCTTTGTTGGTCTTCAATGACGATGTGAATGGTAAAAAAATCAGCCTCTACTTCAAATACGATCTCTGACGAATCAACTGACACGCCATCCATGGAAAAAATACGAACCTGGAGCGCCTTTTTTATAACTGCTGAATTATCTTCTGAATAGGCAATATAAGCCAGGACAACATGGTCATTAACCAACTTAACATGGGGCGCTTCCAATTCTTCATTTTCATGGGAGATTAATTTTTCCCATAGTAAGTCTCCATTCATCCCATATGAGGAAATCCCGATTGCATTCGAAAAGTTGTTCCTGCCCGAAACAAATATCTGATCATTTTGCGCTGCTACACTTCCGCATCGATGATCTTGTGGTAACACTGTTTTTTGAAATAATCCATTCCCATCAAGAAAAGTGAGATGATTGCTATTCCAAATAACAATGGTATTGCTGTTGGGAATAACCATTCCGGTAACCCCGCCATCACCTTCCAAAAATACTTCATTTATAGCAGTGTCTGACGGCATTTCGTTGTCGCCGCAAGACAACATGAAACCAAAGATGATCAGTAAAAAAACATTTGATAATTTCATAAATGCTAATTATTTGCAGAATCCAATGACTCAATTAAATAAAATTCAGATGCAATATACAACCCTTGCACTTAAAATATAATCGTATAATTTTGAAAACTATAGCCAAATGGTGTAATATTAAAAGGCGTCAACAAAGCGGCTATGGTCAGAAAAAATGTGCTTTACAAAAGCTAAAACACTGCGGTGTTTATCCTGTTGTAGAGCGAGACCACGAATTTATCTGAACATCGAAAAGATCTGAGGTATTCAGGAATTATCAACAAAATACTTTTCAGGAACCACAGAAATCTCCACTCATGTAAGCAGTAAACTGTTGTGGCAAACCAGCAGTTATTTTGACTTTAGGGGATAATAATGCCGGCTACTGACCGCCCTTAATTCCAATTACTTCCAATTTGAGCCCCCCCTATCCGAATATTAGCTTTTATTACTCGTTTTGATAAATAGTCAGGGATAAGTCTTTGAGGCACTTTTTACATTCCAGAAATACAACCCGAATACCAATCCTGTAAAAAATACTGGCAGCACAATCAGTCGGAAATTAGCATTGATTTCCAGACCAATCCCTAACCATATGAAAATGGCAATAATGTAAATAAAGAGAGATAAAAGGACGAGCCAAATCAATTTATTTCTCCGCTTAAATTGCACTGAAAGCATATCAGAAAGCCAAATTACAATGCGCAATAACAAGATGTGAAGCGCAGTTGAGATTACAAGAAAAATAGCAAGAGCTATATAAAGGAAAGGCAGTTCATTTTGAATGAGATGTTCTCTTTGGTATTCGCCAATATTATCGAAAGGTTGAAAGAAAGAATACAAACCAATACCCATGGATGGAATGCAAGTTGAATATAACCAAAAGAGAAAAATGCGCTTAATCATATTTATTATTTCGTAAGTGGCCATGCAAGCGGTAGAGCTCTGGAGGTACTCACAACATGACCATGCCCATCTTTTACATACAGGTGAAGCCGGTAGTTGCCTCTGCTTTCTGGCATTTTAAATTGGAAATTATAATTGTACTCACTGAAATCAGTTTCTAGTACCTTATTAAAGTTTTCAGTATTGTAAATGATCCATTTATATTTTGGCTGATCATCGATTATTTGCAAGGCTGCCGCACCATATTTATAGCGCCAACCCGGCATCAGGAATCCTTCAGGGCCTGTGATCTGATAGTCGTTGAGAGGAAATTGGTAAGTTTCTCCGGTCCAGGCCTGCCGTAACGCATAATAGCCAGGCTTTTTACGCTCATCAAAGTCTGTTAATCCAAACCAGGTCGCCGATCCATCAAACCGATCCTGCCAACAAAAAGCTACTCCGCCCACGTTGTTTGCCTGGTTTGCCTCAATATACTGCATCCATTTTCTGGCATAATCATTCGCTTTCTGAAATGAAGTGGACTCAACAAAGATACTGTCATAAACCACATTCGCAAATCTGCTGTTCCAGTATGCTTCCGGGCCAAAGGCTGAGACCATGTAAGGCTTTCCCGGTAGCATGGTGGTCATTAAGCTGTCGAGTTCCTGCAATTGCTCTTCATAAAATGAATTTACACCGACGATATCGATCGACGGGGCAAATGTTCTTAACATGTGTAGTTCAGTTGGCAACAGATCAGTATGCTCTATGGCAGTCATAACGGGACGGTCAGGATCCAGTTTTTTGATTTCACGTGCCAATTCCTCCAACATTTCGACATAACTCCGACGCACAAGTGTCAGGTATGGTTCATGAAAATGTAGCCTTAATTGTCCCCATGTTTCGTTGCCCAATGTCCAGCAGATTATTTTGTGACGGTCCAGGTGGCGTCTGACAGTATTCATCGTACTTTCCCGTAGTTTTTGCAGTTTCTTCTGATCCTGGTAAAAATCTATTGAAGGATCAAACCAGAAACCATATACCATATTTAATTCGGCTCTTTCGCAAGCGTTCAATATGTTGTAATCGTAGATGGTAGGGTGGTACCTCCTTATGGTATTGGCTCCCATGCCCACAATTTCCTTAAAGTCACGATCGAGTT
>CAYZWN010000279.1:0-4868 GCA_964482185.1 uncultured Roseivirgaceae bacterium | reverse complement strand
TATGGCCGTCTCAATAACCTGCTGAACATCTTCGATGCTCAGTCCGTATCGCGCGATGGCAGAACGATTGATATTGAGATGGATATATGGCTTGCCAACAATCCGATCTGCAAAAACCGCCTCCTGCTTCACGGATGGAACCTCTTTGAGTAAGCGCTCGAGCCTCATGCCAAAATCTTCGATGGTCTGTAAGTCCGGCCCGTAAACCTTAATACCCATCGGTGCGCGCATACCCGTTTGCAGCATCACCAATCTTGTTTCTATGGGCTGAAGTTTCGGAGCGGAGGTTACGCCTGGTATTTTGGTCACTTTTACAATCTCATTCCAGATGTCATCGGGCGATTTAATTTCGGGTCGCCAGTTGCGAAAATACACTCCGAAAGGATCGGTTTCCAGTTCGTCCAGCCTGATTCCCCGCTCAAGGGCTTCATCGTTTGAGAGGACTTCACCGGTTTTCAATACAAATTTACCCTCCCTGTCTGTCCTGAACCGAACTCTGTGGCCTTTTTCGTTTACCATGTATTCCGGCTTATAGTTGATGACATTTTCGTACATCGAAATGGGAGCAGGATCCAGCGCCGACTCAACGCGCCCCAACTTACCGACGGTGAGTTCCACCTCCGGTATATTTGACGTAAGCATATCCAGTTGCTGTACAACGCGCTTGTTTTGCTCCATCCCTGCATGGGGCATGGAGGCGGGCATCAGCAAAAAGCTTCCTTCATCGAGTGATGGCATAAACTCTTCCCCCAAGCCGGGAAAAGTGTGCGCCAATCCGGACCAAATTGCAGTTGTGCGGATATTGATTCCGGCATAGTCTATGGCTTTTGGAATGAAGCCGAAAATAGATCCAAAGCCCAGCCAGATGCACGCGGCTGTTACAATTAGAAATGTCGGAATGCCGAGAAATAGTTTTTTATGATCCAGACACCAGTTTAGAATCGGTTTGTAATAGTATTCGAGCAGTGTGAATCCCCCCAAAATAATTCCCAGCACCAAAGTGACAAACAGTGCATTGAGCATCCCCGATTTACCCGCTCCCAACGGCATCCAATAACCGGAAAGCAGAAAAACAACCGAAAACACCGCGACAATCAGGGAGAGGTTGGCGATAATCCAATTTTGACGTTTACTGTATCTACTGATAAACCACGCAATGCCAAAAGCCATCAACGTAAGCCCTGCCCACGCCGAGACAAAGATTGTCGTCAAAAATCCTGCGATAATCAGCATTGCATTTATTACTTTACCTGTCATTTCTTTTTTGATATTCAGCCCAAAAACCCATCGGGCGAATGTGGGTAAAATAAACAACGCTACAATCAGCGCCGCGACCAACGCGAATGTTTTGGTAAAGGCGAGCGGCCTGAATAATTTTCCTTCCGCAGCTTCGAGCGTAAAAACGGGGATGAAACTGACCACGGTTGTTGCCACTGCAGTGAAAATAGCAGGGCTCACCTCCGAGGCTGCTTTATAAATCGTATCGGTCAGATCGTGGGATTTGGGAGCAACTTTCAGGTGTTTAATAATATTTTCCGAAAGCACAATTCCCAAATCCACCATGGTTCCGATAGCGATCGCGATGCCTGATAAAGCGACAATATTTGCCTCAATGCCAAAGTACCGCATGGCGATAAATACCGTCAGCACTGCGATGGGCAGCAGGCCTGCGATCAGGATCGACGCCCTGAGGTTCAACACCATGACAATTACCACCAGGATGGTGATAAGCACCTCAAGCGAAAGCGCTTCTTCCAGTGTGCCGAGCGTTTCGTAAATCAGTTGGGTGCGATCATAAAATGGCACAATCGTGAGTTTGCTTTCCGTGCCATCTTCCAGTGTTTTCACAGGCAAACCGGGTGAAATCTCTGCGATTTTTTCCTTCACCTTGTTGATGACTTCCAGTGGATTGGAACCATATCTGGCCACCACTACGCCACCTACCACTTCAGCACCATCTTTATCCAGCAATCCACGCCTTGCCGCCGGGCCGATTGTCACAACAGCCACATCCCGGACTTTTATGGGCACATTGTCCTGGACGGCCACTACCGCCTCCTCGATATCTGATATGGATTTGATATAGCCCAATCCCCTCACCAGATATTCCGCAAGGTTGATCTCGATTGTTTTTGCCCCGGCATCCCTGTTCGAGCTTTTTACTGCCGCCATGACCCTGGTAATCGGAATATCATAGGCTTTTAAAGCATCAGGGTTCACATCAATCTGATACTCCTGCACATAACCGCCAACGGAGGCTACTTCTGCCACACCTTCCACCGCATTGAGTCCGTACTTCACATAAAAGTCCTGAATCGCCCTGATTTCATGCAAATCCCATCCGCCTGTTACATTGCCTGCCTTATCCCTGCCTTCCAGTGTGTACCAAAATACCTGCCCCAAAGCTGTAGCATCCGGGCCAAGCGCAGGCTGTGCACCATCAGGAAGAAGCCCGGCTGGCAGTGCATTGAGTTTTTCAAGAATTCTGGAACGGGACCAGTAAAACTCAACGGATTCATCAAAAATGATATAGATACTGGAGAATCCGAAAATCGATGAGCTTCTGATCGACTTTACCCCCGGAATACCCAGTAATGATGTAGTGAGCGGATAGGTAATCTGATCGTCAATGTCCTGAGGAGACCTGCCCGGCCAGGAGGTAAAAACAATCTGCTGGTTTTCGCCTATGTCAGGGATGGCATCTACAGGTACCGGATCGGAGGGCAAAAGGCCGGTTTCCCATCCGAATGGGGACGTGACGATTCCCCAGCCCACCAGCACGGAAAGCAGGATGACAGCTATGAGTCTGTTTTCTAAGAAGTAACGAATTATTTGATTCAACATAAGATAATGGAATTATGATTGGAAATGCATGAAGCAGCACATCAAACCCTGATGCACATGCATTGCTCCTGCCGGAAAGACGGGGCAGGATAAATCATAAAACCACTATAAAAGATATGACTGGTACAGAGCAAGAAAATTCTGTTCCAGTGGAGGGGGGTATATTATTGAAGCAAATTGTGTTGTATTGTCATGTTGGCTGTAGCCAAATATGAATGTATATATGAATGCAAATAAATTGGATTTCCTGAAAGTAACGTGGCTGCCGGTCTTTTCATAGTCGTCCCTGATATCTATGGAAAAGTGTGCATCATCACAGCAACCCGGGGCCATGAAACCCTGCGTGTCTCTGGTCGGATCACATTCCGTGTCCAAATCCGGCATCCCGCAGGTCAGGTCATGGTGACCGATCATAATGCGTGACTCCACAGCACGGCCCATGCAATAATGGGTGGAAAGCGTGATTCCGGCGCTGCCAAAAAGGATGATTCCTGCAAGAAATATGGAAATAATTTTCTTCACTGCTTCAAATATACGAAAAAAATCAAGATAGGATTTGGAGCGGCCATGGGATATCAAGGCTAGTTTGATTTATTTCACTGAGTGAAAGCCGATTGTATTACCTTCAGTATCCACTGCAATGGCGCAAAATCCGTGTTCACCAATTGGGAATTTTTCATTTACAACTTCACCCCCTGCTGATGTGACCCTCGAGATTTCATTTGCGCAATCATCGCAGGTAAAATATACCAGTGTGCCACCAGCACCGGGTTTCATATCACCTGTCTTACACAATGCGCCGCTGATATTTGTCGCTCCTTCTGCCCATGGAAAGCTTAGCATTTCGAGATCACCGAAACCTCCCGGTGTCTGCATGGAAATCATGGAAATCTGGAGTACTTCTTCATAAAATTTTCGGGCACGAGACATATCGTTCACGTAGATTTCTACCCAGGTAAATGGATTTTTCATGGTTTTTCGTTTTTAGGTTATTGGGTTTACCGGCCGGTGGTAATTGTCAAAATATCAATTATGGTCGTTGCCATTGGTTCTTCGGTATTTTTATAATCAGAAATATACAAAAAAATCCCATATATGGTCGGTCATATTTAACTGAGTTCGTTATTTCAGGCAAAACCAAGGAGCTAGACGTTGGTTAAAACCTTTACTAACTAGAAAGAAAAAGGCCATAGATGATAGATTGAAGTTGTATCAGCCTCCGATCACCTCAATGTTCTTTGACTCAGCAACCTCCCGAATAATACGTTTTATCTGTATTGACTGAGCAGAACTTGTATCATAAGAAAATGCCTTATCGTCCTTATTGAGCTTAAACAATATTTTAAAGCTTGAAAAATGAATTTCGCGTATATCTGACCAACTTAAAAATTCCGGAGATTTCATTATGCCTGGCTTTAGCTCAATAAGCTCATCCGTTACGCGAACCTTGGGTGCGTATTTTGATTTGGGCGAAAAACCGATAAAAAATAGGAATAGGTAAAAAGCACTTGCAATGATTAAAAGTATTCCCAATATCAGTCCTATAGGTTTCTGTGTATTATTGAAAATCTGAAAGAGTCCATTCGAAAAGAAAAGTAACCCTGGAAGAATTAAAAGTTTTTTATTCTCTCCTTCAAGCAAAATGGTCTCGTTCATACCGATATAGTTTATATGACTGCCTGATTGCCATTACTCCGGAATCATTTCCGGATTAATGCTATAGACAATAAAATTAAAAATTTTACATAAATATCAACGAACAGCTTATCAAAAAATCAATTGTATTGTTAGTCCTATCTCATTCAGCTTAGTAAAATACATAGCCCCCCGCAAATTCACCAATTAAACTTCGTCCTCATGATGATAAACCGCGGAGGCGGGAAGACGCAGAGAAAAAACCTTTGCGTCTTTGCGGTGAATGATATTTAACCATATGCTAAAAGCATACAAATTCACCAATTAAACTTCGTCCTCATGATCATAAACCGCGGAGGCGGGAAGACGCAGAGAAAAAACCTTTGCGT
>CAYZWN010000278.1:0-4875 GCA_964482185.1 uncultured Roseivirgaceae bacterium | reverse complement strand
GAGCAGGTGGCAGCCCACGGGAAGAGTGACCACCGCATCCAATACCGATTTGGCAGCCCCGAGCATCACTGCTACCCCCGCCTTATCGTCCAGATGCCGTGAGTTGAGATAACCGTTATCGCTAAATTCTGGATTCGGATCGATGGCAATGAAGTCACCCGTGTGAACGCCCAGCCGCAACAGATCCTGGATCGAGTAACTGTGTTCGTCGATGCGAAGCTCGATGTGGTCCCATCCGCAGGGCTGCTGATCGATTTCCGGACCGAAGGTATGGCCGGAAGCTTTCAGCGGCAAGATGGTGCCGCGGTAGGGGCGTATGCCTGTAAACAAGGTGACCCGGGCCCCCTCGGCAAAGCGGGCGTTCCAATGGCCGATGGGTACGATCGCCAGCCGGCCATTCGGTTTTAGGGCCTTCACCATGGCACCGAGAGTGTCGAGATGTGCCACGAGGGCCCGGTCGTGGCGCGGGTTGCCGTCCGTCAAGTTCGCTCGTATGGCTCCTCGGCGGGTGAGCTCAAATGAAATGCCGAGCCGCTCCAACTCATCGCATACAAGGTGAACGATTCGATCCGTGTAACCCGAGGGGCTCGGCACGCGTAGCAACTGGCCGAGCATGTTGAGCACGTAACGTTGATCAACGGGTAGCAACTTCATGCAACGGCCCCTTTGGCACCCTCACGATCCATCCACCGCCTAGCGACAATGCGTTGCGAAGTGCATGTATACCCGCCGAAATCTTTTCAAGCAACCGCTGTTTGAGGAAAAAGTAAATCGAGTAAGCGCTCGGCAGTCGGCTGGGGTTCGTGATTGGCTAGCCCCGGGCGCTCGTTGGCCTCGATGATTGCATACTCAGTTCCACTCACCGAGGGCACGATGAAATCCAATCCCACTACCGGTATATCCAGGGCGCGTGCCGCCTGGATGGCCGCGCGACACAAAGAGTGACTCAGTCGGTGGGTCACATCGTGGATGGTACCACCGGTGTGTAGATTCGCCGTCTTACGCACTGACAGTTGTTGCCCTTCGGCAAGAATACTATCCATGGTGTATCCGGCTTCCGACACGCAGCGTTCTGTCTCGGTGTCAACGGGAATCTTACTTTCCCCTCCGGTAGCAGCTGCCCGGCGCTGGCTCGTCTTCTCAATGAGCTTTCTGACAGTCTCTTTGCCGGTGCCCATGACGGTTGCCGGTCGACGAACGGCCGCGGCAACCACTTTGAAGTCGATGACCACGATACGCAGATCCAGTCCTTTAACGCACTCCTCGATCAGCACCTTATCACTCACCCGTCGCGCGCGCTCGATGGCATCGGCGAGGGATGCAGGCGTACGCACATCCACGCTGATGCCGGCACCTTGTTCGCCACGCGCCGGCTTGACCACCACCCCATCATGGCTTCTGAGGAAAGCGTCGTTATGCTCCGGGGATATCGCCTCCGTTTGCTCGGGTACCCGGAGCTCCGCTTTGACGAGCACTCGCCGGGTGAGGGCTTTATCGTCACACCGGGTCATGGCGATGGCGGAAGTCAACTCCGTGAGCGACTCGCGGCACACGATCGTTCGTCCACCGAAGCTCAGAGAAAACATGGCAGATTCTTGATCCAAGATCTCGACGGCAATCCCTCGCCGGCGTGCTTCGGTGGTAATAACCGTGGCGTACGGATTGAGCTGAACATTGGGCTCATCGCCGACATAGAGCGGCTCATTGATCGGGTTTTTATATTTCAGGGCAAACACGGGAACGCGCTTGAAACCCAGCTTTTCGTACAGGCTAATAGCCTGCTCGTTGTTATGCATCACTGACAAGTCCATAAATGTGCGCCCCCGTGTCTTGTAATGCTCTGCGAGTTGGCGCACCAGCGCCTCACCAATGCCGGGATATGGCGATTGCGGATCGACCGCCAACGCCCAAAGGCTGGAGCCGTTTTCGGGGTCTTGGAACGCAGCCTTGTGGTCGACGCCTCCCACCACGCCGATGATCTGAGCGGTAGCTAACTCCTCCGCCACCAGGTAGGTCAAGATACGGGAGGCGCGGCGTTTCCAGATGAATGAGGATTCTGGCGGTACCATGTGCCTTTTGAGATAAATGGTACAGGCCGCTTCGGCATCGTGGATGCTGTTCAGAAAACGCACGACAAAACCTTGGGGGCGCCGTCGGCTAGGCCGATACCAATCCAACCAAAGCCGATAGGTGTGCGACGGATCAAGAAAGATTTCTTGTGGCGCCAGTGAGATCACTACGTGGGGATCGCGCACGTACATGGCGATGTCACGGTTTCCTGGCGTTTCCGCGCAAAGGGTTTTTGCCAACCGGTAGGGGTCACGGAAGGTTTGCCCAAAAATCAGCCGTCCCCAACTCCAATCCAGGGTGACGTTGCGCTGCGCTGACCCCTCGGCGCCTTGGTCTGCTGCCACCACTGAGCTAACGATGGAAGGGCCACGGGTTCGCTCGAGCCGGTGTCGCAAGCGCTCCTTGTGCGCCATGGTAAACGCTCCGCTTTTAGACGTTGTGTTGCTGCAACCAGTATTCGAGCAAGGCTATCTGCCACAGTTTAGAGCCGCGAAGTGCGGTGATATGTGCTTTGGGTGCCGCCCATAGCGTATCGACATAATCCGCCCGGAAGAGGCCGCGCGTTCGAGCTGATGCGGCCGATAAAATGTCTCCGACGAAATTGAGATAGTCTCCCTCGAGGTACTTGAGCGCAGGTACTGGGAAGTAGCCTTTTGGACGATCGATCACGGCCGAAGGAATGACCCGGCGGGCAGCCTCTTTTAACACATATTTGCCGCCGTTGGCGACCTTGTATTTCGCCGGTATGCGAGCGGCAAGCTCCACCAGTTCATGATCCAGGAACGGCACACGTGCCTCAAGACCCCAGGCCATGGTCATGTTGTCCACCCGCTTCACGGGATCATCCACCAGCATGACCGTGGTATCGAGTCGAAGCGCTTTGTTGATGGAGTATCTGGCGCCCGGTTGCGCGAAATGGCGCGCCACGAATGCGCTGCTAAAGTCCTCGCTGACGTATTCTGGTTCCACTGCGCGAGTAAATTCTTCATGACCGCGATCAAAGAAAACCCGCGCGTAGTCGCGCTGAGCGTCGGTGCTATTCATCAGCGGCGGGTACCAGTGATAGCCGGCAAAGACCTCATCCGCCCCTTGACCGCTCTGCACGACCTTGACGTGTTGGGATACCTCCTTCGAAAGGAGATAGAAGCCGATCACGTCATGGCTCACCATGGGCTCCGACATGGCTCGCACGCACGATGAGAGGGCGGGCAAAAGCTCGGAAGAATTCACAAAGATTCGGCGGTGGTCGGTTCGGAAATGGGAAGCAACGATATCGGAGTACTCGAATTCATCTCCCTTTTCCTCCCCCACAGATTCAAAGCCAACCGAAAAAGTCTTCAAGCCCGATTGACCGAGCTCTGAGAGCAGCCCTACAACAAGGCTCGAATCCAAGCCTCCAGAGAGCAACACGCCGACCGGGACATCGGCGACTAAACGGCGCCGTACAGCGACTACGAGCGCCTCGAGAACCCGCTCTTGCCACTCAGGGAAGTCGATACCACTCATGGCCGGGTCGGCCTCAAATACTGGACTCCAATAGCGGGATTCTCGTCGCCGTCCATCCGGTTCGATCCGCATCAGGGTGCCTGGAGCCAATTTGCGAATACCTTTAAAGATCGTATGAGGGGCCGGTACCACCGAGTGGAAGGTCATGTAGTGGTGCAGTGCAACGGCGTCGATATCGGTATTGACCTCGCCTGCCGCCAGGAGGGCAGGAAGCGTCGAGGCAAATCTCAGTCGCTGTGGTTGTTCTGAGTAGTAGAGCGGTTTGATGCCCAGCCGGTCGCGAGCCAGCAGCGTACGACCTGAATCCCGCTCCCAAAGGGCAAACGCAAACATGCCGGAAAGTCGTTCCAAAAAGCGATCTCCCCAGGCGTGGTACGCTTTGATGATGACCTCCGTGTCACCAGACGAAAAGAAGCGATAGCCTCGTTGCTGAAGGTCCTGACGTAGTTCGGGATAGTTGTAAATTGCGCCGTTGTAAACGATACCGATTCCTAGCTCGTTATCGATCATCGGCTGTTGAGCATGCTCAGACAAGTCGATGATTTTTAACCGGCGGTGCCCCACGGCAGTGCGGTTCATCAGAAACAGACCGCTCCCATCGGGACCCCGTGAGGCCAGGGCATCGGTCATTTGCTGTACCGCAGTCGAGGAAGCCCACGCACCATCTAAACGGATCTCACCACAAATGCCGCACATAAGTTATCCATTCTGTAATTGGCTAAGCAGGAAGCGTTGCCCGTCTCTCCAGACCCTACAGCTGGGAGAATGGCACAAGAGGTCAGAAGCTATTCAAAAATGCCAATCGAAGCGATGACTGCACCTGCCACGATGGCGTTGCGCGACGCCTGGCAAGGCTCTGAGAGCTTGTGAAAAAACCTGCTACACGACCCCATAGCGGCGTTGGGCGGTGCTCGCTCCTCGCCTATCGGATCGGGAGCTGAGCGGCACCCCGCGCGCAGCGGGTCAAGCCGCAGGCTTGGGCCGTGAGCACGGGGCGAAGCCGCGAAGCGGTGTCCGCTCCAGCGACAGTTAGGCGGCGCGAAGCGCCGCTTAACTATTTGATATGTCTCGTCGCTGCGCGCCGTCCGCCTGGCTCTCGTGCCGCTCGCGACAGTTATTTTTACAAGCTCTGAGTATTCCTTAAGGTAGCCGTTAAAGGTGGGAAATCCAACCGTCTACTTTGAAATGATCCACCCCTAGAAATTTCCAGTCAAGGGTTTTGCTGAGCGCCATTCGCGGCGAGCTGGCCGAGTGGTGGCCTCAAGACACAGGCGATCCGACCGGTGACAGCCGGTCTCG
>CAYZWN010000277.1:0-4988 GCA_964482185.1 uncultured Roseivirgaceae bacterium | reverse complement strand
TAAAGGATCCGCCGAAGCCGGTGATGGTTTGGTATTTTTTATCAGGAAGTATCTTTAGAATGAGCGCATCTTCTCGTGATTCGAACTCCGTAAGCTTTGTCAGCTTATGCCCGCTTGCGCTGGTTTCGAAAACTTTTATTTCAAGCTTTTGGTGGTTGGATTGGCCAGCCTTTATCACAGTGGCTGAGTTTGAGTCGGATATGTAATTTTCACCAGCTTTCATTTCTATTTCTTACTTGATGTAGCAGAAGTTTGCTTTGCCGGCGGAACCATAACCTTACTCAACAATTCATTTTTGTCGCCATCAAATGTTTTCACAATCGGATTTCCATCCCTGGTCAAGCCGTTAAATACCCCCTGATCCACTAAATCCCACATCGGGTATTTGGCATGCCCTTCAATAGTGAAAAGTCCAAAATGGTTTTCTGATCCTTTGGGATTTCCGGCATCCTTCCATTGTTCGTCAAATGCCTCAAAATAAAAGCATGAAATACCGGAGGCATTCGTCCAATCGCGCATGTGTTTGTAAAATAAACCCTGCTTGTATTCGTCGGTGGCTTTTGAGCCATTAGAGCCATAGTGCCCGTTGGAGACCGTTGCCCATCCGGTTTCGCCGATGTGAATTGGTTTTCCCGGGGTGATATTGTGGACATATTCCGACACAGCTTTGTGCTGTGTTATGGCAAAATCCCTGGCCCGGATCATGGCCGCATCAATTTTTTCCAGATCAGAAAGTTGCTTTTCGTCTTCAGGAACAAACCAAAATTCAGGATTGTAATGTGTGTTGTGATAGGGATACGTATGCATGGAAACATAATCCACCGCTTTAGCCAATTTTTCCAGATCTTCCGTATGATAGGAACTATCTCCACCGCCCCAGGAAGCGAAATCGTCAGAGCTGGTAATCCAAAGGTCTTTGGGGAGCGCGCCTGTTTGCTTTAGATTTTGCAGGTGATTTACCCACTTCAGGATTACTGCCGGTTGCACATAGTAGCTTTCTGCCCACCTCACCATTGCTTCATTACCTACGGCAAGGACCTTGACGATATCAGGGTATTGATTGGCAAGTTGCACAGCCCTGGCAATTTCACCTTCATTCTGCTCGCTTTCCACATCATGATCAGGGGGCTGATCAGTCCAGGCGTTTTTGCAATCTATCCAGGCACCAAGCATCATATACATTTCAAAGCCGGGATGTTCTTTCTTAAGCTCACTGATAGCTTTTAACAAATTGGGGACTTCTTCCAGCTGAACATTGTAGGTTCTTAAAATTTTTATTCTCATCGCTGAAAGGATCCTCATATCTTCCTTTAGTTGATCCACTGTGGGCTGAATATCTCTGGATTTTTTTCGATATCCACCATAGGAAATAGCCTGGTAATCCGGATTCCCTAATATGTATTCTGCTGTCACTCTATTGCGCATGGTCTCCTCTTCATTTTCTGATGCCGCATTTTTTTGAACACATGAAAAATTGCATGACAAAAGCGCACATGTGATCAGTATTTTAAGTGCCAAATTCATCGATAAATTTTTTAATGTAAATCCGTTTTCATACTCATTCATCCTTAATTACAGCATCCATCAATTGGATATTTGCAAAGTGACTCTCAAGCAGGCTAAGCGAAGAGCCCTGTGCATAAGGATTAAACTGGTGTGCTTCTTTTAGGGCATAATATGCAGCGCGCGGATATAATTCGTACAATCCTCTGGCATTCGTCTGGCCCTTGGCACAAATGCCAAACCACTCTTCGTTCATATTATTTTCGCCTTCCTTGTAATCGTGGTAATAACCTCCATTCGACCATGATGCATTGGTGTCATGTATGCTCAGGTTTTTTGTCTGGCCGTATTTCCACCACCCATCGCTGAACTGAAAGGTGAAACCACCGAGGGAGTTGCCCGCCAACCCCAATCCGGCGGCATTTTGATAAATCTCCTTCCAGTTGCCTAAGTTAAAGTAGGCTTGAGACTGCTGATCTTCTGCTCCTTCCAGGGCATTATATGCATCGGCGCCAAACTCAGTAAAGAGTATGGGTTTGTTTAATTCATCTCGTACCCGTTGAAAGGCATCACCAAAAGACACCCCCCGATACATGTTGGTTCCAAAAATGTCAATGTCCGGGCATTCTTCTTTGATGATCTCCAAAAAGAGCAAATCACCGTTGCATATGGCTATCGGGTGAGTTGAGGAGATGGATTTCATAGCCAGAGTCGCCTCATTGAACAGCTTATACATGGCCGTAGCCCGTATGCTTGATTTCCGGTCTTGTATGGGGATATCCTCCGTCTCCGCACCTCCCCAGAACAGGCCATAGTTGTTTTCGTTTCCGAGCAGATACAGCAAAAGCCCGGGCGTATCCTTATATTCATCTACCATGGAAGTGACTTCGGCCATCAACAACTCCTTTACCCGCGGATCTGAGTATTCGGTATTGGCTACCCAGGCACCACTCAGCGTAAGACCATATCTGCCAAACGAGTGGTTGAGCATGGTGTAAATACCATAGTTTTCATAAATGTACTTAATCCATCCTGGTTGAATACCGGTGTACACCCTTATGGCGTTGACACCCATATTTTTCAATAAGGACATTTCTGAATCCAGCGCTGATCTGATGATGTCCTCCGGTTGTTCCCAGAGGCTGTAAGAGTAGTTTGTGCCAATCGGGAAATAATCCCAATTCATGCCGTTTACCATAAATGCTTCTCCATCTACCATGAGCTTCATGACATTTCCACTTTGCGAGACAGATACTTTTTCTACCTGTGCATAAACTGAAAAAGCTACTACGAGAAGCAATAAAACACCGTACGTTTTTTTCAAAATGGGGGTTAGTTAAAATTTTACATTTTTTTTACAATGCCCAATTGGGTTTTAATCGATCTTAAAAACTTATACTAATTAAGCTTGATACTGACCGTCCGACCTAATAGAACGCCACATCAATCCTTATTTCACACTACTACAAAGTTTTCAAGCAAGTATCCATTCCTTTAATTAATGAGTATATTTACTGCAAAACATCCTTTTTATGAGGATTTCATCTTACTTCAAAGCATACTACGTTTGTCTCATTGGTTGTCTGCTCACTGCTGCGCCGGCGATGGCCGTTATTGGAAAATATCCAATTAAAAACTTCACGCCAGTTGATTATAAAGCCGGAATTCAGAATATCGATTTTGCCCAAAACAGGGATATGAACCTGTTTGTAGCCAATAACCTGGGTGTACTTTCCTTTAATGGAAATGAGTGGAATACGCATGCTTACAACACAGGAAAAAAGCAGAGGTCGCTGGCATTTGATGAACCCTCAGACAGGCTCTATGTGGGCTCTCAGGGCGACTTTGGATATTTTGAAAAAAATTGGGATTATGTATCGCTTTCAGATGGTATTCCAACCGGATCACAAGATTTTGATGAAGTCTGGGATGTATTTATTTATGACTCCAATGTTTATTTCTGCACATTCCAGTCAATATATGTTTACAACAGAGATACTATTTTAGCCATAAAACCTGCTGACGGTTTCAACAGAAGTTTTTTTACGGGCAGTAAACTCTTTACCCAAACGCCAACAGGAAAGCTCTATGAAATCAATGGCACACGACTTTCTTCAACCATGTTGCAAGGTCATGAAAATCAAATAGTGGCCGGAGTCATTCCGAAGGATGAAGGGTATATCATTTTTTACAATTCGGGCCAGATTGAATATTCAACGGCATTTGGCGTAAAAGAGCATTTACCTGATTTAGCCAGGGCTTTGGAGGGAAAGTATGTAAACCATGTTTTGCAGTTATCTGATACAAGACTGGTCATAGCTACTCAACGAGCAGGATTGTACTTATTCAATATGCAGAACAAGTCAATTGAGAATATTTCTATTGTGCAGGGGTTGCAATCCAATGCCTGCCTCAGAACATTTCAGGATTATGCCGGAAACCTGTGGGTGGGCATGCAAAACGGCATCGCAATGGTAGATATCAATTCCCCTTTGAAGCTGATAAATGAGGATATAAGCCTGCAAGGAAGTGGCTATGAGGCTTTTGATACGGATGAAGGCACATATTATACTACTTCAAATGGTATTTATTTTCTTCCGGGCAATGCTACTAAATGCAGGTTTCTTCAAGGCACTGAAGGGCCGGCTTACGGGTTACAGCTGATACATGGTAAGCTCTATGCAGGACACCATACCGGTTTGTTTTTGCTTGAAAAAGGAGAAGCGCGAAGATGCGCCGTTACAGATGGATTGTGGCAGGGGAAGTTGTTGCGTTCGAATCCTGAATATGCTATTGGCGGCACCTATTCAGGTTTGCATCTTTTTAGGATCAATTTGCATCAGGAACTCGAAGGTGTACAAAAAATTAATGGATTTGCTGAATCAAGCCGTTTCTTCGAAGAGGATCGAAAAGGCAGTATCTGGGTAGGCCAATACTATAAAGGATTGTACGAGCTAAGTCTGGATAAATCACTCACGAAGGTTACTTTCACAAAAGCGCTTGACGCGCACGAACTTTCCAATTGGGAGCACATCATTTTGAGCAGAGTGGATGACGGGCTTTATTTAGGTACTGAAAATGGCATTTATAAAATAGATCAATCCACTGGTAAAATAGTAGAGGATGAACTCTTTTCCGGCATTGTTGGCAAAAACTGGGTTTACCTACTGGAGCAGGACAATCAAAAAAATGTCCACATTTTCACTGAAAACAAAGTCGGCTTCTTCAAACAGGTGAGCGCCAACAATTACGTCTTTATTCCCTCATCACTATTTCAGCTACGCCACGCTTTCAATAATGACTTGCTGCGGGTATCAAAAAACGTACATAATGGTGTTTATATCAATGCCAATGAAGGCTTCATCCATTATAATCCTAATTTAGAATACAGGTTAACTATTGAAAAACAGCCACTTGTAAGTAAAGTGTATGGTGTGGCGGAAGGAGAGATATTTTATTCAAGATTGCCATTTGAAAATCAGGCA
>CAYZWN010000276.1:0-5106 GCA_964482185.1 uncultured Roseivirgaceae bacterium | reverse complement strand
CCAAGCGACAATGACAAAACCAGCCTGTTGGCCAAAACAACAGATAAGCCCGGAAGCCTGATGAAATTGCTGCAGGATTTCTATGACCAGGGTATCAACATGACCAAACTGGAAAGCAGGCCTGCTAAAAAAGGCAAATCATTTAAATACTATTTCTATATAGATTTAGATGGCCATATCGAAGACCCGAATATTGCCAGTGTATTTGAGAACCACAAAAAAGACATTAAGTGGCTTGGGAGCTACGCCAAAATGTGCTAATTCTCCGTTTCTTCTGATTTATCTTTTCTTTCTCCGATCATCGGCATGCGCTTGAATGGTTTGGTTCGGTCAAACAGATATCGGTAAGTCTTGTGAATTTTACCTCTATCACCACCCACCTGTTCGGCCACATGAATCATCCGCACATTGAAATCCCCGATCCAGTTCATTTCAAAGTCTTTATATCGCTGGTAGTCTCCCTGCACTCTCAGGCGCACCACCTCGATCAACGCGCCTTCCACACCTTTACCCTGATGTTCAGGTACGATACCGAACACAGTTCCAAACATCTTTTTATTGGTTTTTCTCCATTGATGCCAGAGAAATATAAGCTTGCCGATCAGGTCCATTTTTCCATTTACATACTTAAAAATTTGGTTCACCTCTGGCAGCATGATAAAAAAGGCAATCGGCTTATCTTCATAAAAACCAAACCACATGATCTTTTCATCAATGATTGGCTTCATTTGTTTCATAAGATGTTTTGCCACCTGCAACGACAGTTGTGGTACACCTTTATGACTGGCCCATGCCGCATTGTACACATCTCTGAAATACTCAGTAAACTGATCGATTTCCTTCAGGCGCATATGCCGAAAAGTATATTTTGGATTTTGAAAAATCCTCTCGGCCTTTTCTTTAAGCTTTGGGCTTAAAGGATCCATCACTTTGCGCACAAACGTGATCTGCTCGAAATAGGTTTGAAAACCATAATTTTCAAATAATTGCTGGTAGTACGGAAAATTATAGTTGCAGGTATAATTTGGTTCAAGGTCAAATCCCTTTACCAGTAAGCCCCACCATCTGTCGCGGTCTCCGAAATTGATCGGGCCGTCCATGGCTTCCATGCCATGCTCCTGAAGCCAGTTTTTGCAGGCGTCAAACAACATATTGGCAGCATCCTGATTATCAATACAGTCAAAAAATCCCATGCCGCCAGTAGGCTGTTCATTGTCCTTATGCACTGTTTTTTTATTGATAAATGCAGCAACACGGCCTATGGTCTCACCCGTTTCGTTCACTAAAATCCACCTGATCAATTCACCGTTTCGGAAGTATTTGTTCTGCTCTTTATCGAACACATTTCTGATATCTTTATCGAGCGGGCGGATCCAATGTGGTTCATTTTTATACAGCCGTACAGGAAGGCGTAAAAACCCGTCTTCTGTTGATTTTTCCTTTACTTCTAAAAGTTTCATGAGCAAAAGTGGTTTAAAAAACAATGGCCCGGGGCGATTTTCACACCTGGCAGCGCGGCACAAATCTACAACTCATTTTCCAAGCCTTAAAAAAATCATGAGCTAATTCTTTACATTAATAAAATTGATGATCCGGCATTTGCCACCCTGCCGTAAACAGTGAAGGAGACCATTTCCGATTTATGATTATAATCAAAAAGCAAAGGATGCCAGACCAGGGCGATTCGAATCTTAATGATTTTTCCGTCAGGATCTTGGAAATATAGCATCGTTCTGCTATCATTGCACCCCAAGTCAATTAAGTTGTAATTGATTTATAAAGAAGGGCGGAGAGACAGGCTCATTGAAACCCTAGCAACCTGGTGGCTTATGCCAAGGTGCTAATTCCTGATTCCGGGCACGGTCCGGAAGGATATAAATTGATAAAAAATGAAAAAAAGCATTCATCAGGTTAGAAGACCACTTTTTTGCACACAGACGCATGTCAGACGCCATTTCATCATGAAAATGTGTTGTATGCCATGCTGCCGGGCAGCGTAGCCATTCCGTTGTTGCCGGGCAAAGAGTGAACCTGCACTTACTCAGATGTTGAAACGGAACCAAAACAAATTATAACCACTAATTATTTATGACAATGTCAAATTACAAATTCGAAACACTGCAATTACATGCCGGCCAGGAACCTGATCCGGCAACAGGCTCGCGGGCCGTGCCCATTTATCAGACAACCTCCTACGTTTTCAACAATTCGGAACACGGGGCCAATCTGTTTGCGCTCAAGGAGTTCGGGAACATTTATACCCGAATCATGAATCCCACTACCGATGTCTTTGAAAAGCGGATTGCTGCCCTAGAAGGCGGGGTCGCTGCACTGGCAACATCCTCCGGGCAGGCAGCTCAGTTTCTTGCCATCACCAACATCATGCAGGCCGGAGATAATTTCGTAACCACCAGCCACCTCTACGGCGGTACATACAACCAGTTTAAAGTGCAATTCAAACGAATTGGCATTGATGCCCGATTCGCAAAAGAAGACACCATCGAAGAGTTTGAAAAACTGATTGACCCCGGGACCAGAGCCATCTATCTGGAGACCATAGGCAATCCGGAATTTAATGTGCCGGACTTTGAGGCCTTTTCTGCACTGGCAAAAAAATACGATATCCCCCTTATCGTTGACAACACATTCGGGGCAGCAGGCGCCATCGCCAAACCGCTGAAACACGGGGCCAACATTGTGGTGTCATCAGCTACGAAATGGATCGGCGGACACGGCACCAGCATTGGCGGCGTGATCGTTGACGGCGGAAATTTTAACTGGGGGAATGGCAAATTTCCACAGTTTACCGAGCCATCGGAAGGATACCACGGCCTGAAATTCTGGGAAGTTTTCGGTGAAGGCAATCCGCTTGGTTTGCCAAATATTGCATTTATCATCCGGGCGCGCGTGGAAGGGCTCCGGGATTACGGCGCATGTTTAAGCCCCTTCAATGCTTTTCTCCTGCTTCAGGGCCTGGAAACCTTGTCATTGCGTGTTGAACGCACAGTTGAAAATGCACAAAAACTCGCAGAATGGCTTGAGGCCCACGATCTCGTGGAAAGCGTGAACTATCCGGGGCTAAAATCGAGCAAATACCATGAATCTGCCGGCAAATACCTGGAGCGCGGATTTGGCGGCGTACTCACTTTCATCGTAAAGGGCGGCAGAGAAAAAGCTTCGGCATTCGTCGATACACTGAAGCTGGTAAGCCACCTGGCCAATGTTGGCGATGCTAAAACGCTGATCATTCACCCGGCCTCGACCACCCATCAGCAGCTTTCTGATGCGGAACAACTCGCGTCGGGAGTATTACCGGCGCAGTTAAGAGTTTCCGTCGGCATCGAGCATATCGATGATATAAAAGCAGATTTTGCCCAGGCTTTCGATACAGTTTTCAAGCCTCAGGTGGTAAATGTATAATGTTCACCCTGATGAAGACAGGCTCTTCTCCTGCTTCATCAGGGTATTATTTTCAAAATTATGATAACAAACAAGGTCTATCATTACAACAAAAAATTCGAATTGGAATCGGGTAGATTACTACCGGAGCTTGAGTTGCTTTATACCACTTTTGGTAAGCTGAACGAGGACAAAAGCAACGTGATATGGGTTTGTCATGCTTTTTCAGGCAACGCTGACTTCACCGAATGGTGGAGCGGCCTTTTTGGTGAAGGCAGGCTTTTCGACCCACACAAGCATTTTGTGGTGTGTGTGAATATGCCGGGCGGTTGCTATGGCTCCACTGGCCCCTTGTCTGAAAACCCAGAAACCGGCACACCCTATTATCACGACTTTCCTGTCCTGACCAATAAGGACATGGTGCGCAGTTTTGACCTGGTACGGCAACATCTTAAAATTGACCGCATCCATACCGTGATCGGCTGCTCAATGGGTGGTCAACACGCCATCGAATGGTCGGTGATGAAGCCTGAATTGTTTGACAACCTGATCGCCATAGGCGCCAATGCAAAACACTCTCCATGGGCCATTGCATTCAATGAAACCCAGCGCATGGCCATCGCCGCCGACCAGACATGGCAGGAAAACCATGAACAGGCTGGCATGGCAGGCATGAAAGCCGCACGGGCCGTAGGCTTGCTTTCCTATCGCAACTATCACTGTTACGATATGAAACAACATGAAATAAGTAATGAAAATTTTGACCACTTCAAGGCATCGTCGTACCAGAATTACCAGGGCGAAAAAATGCAGAAGAGATTCAATGCCTTTTCCTATTGGGTCATCTCCAAGGCTATGGACTCGCAAAATGTGGGCAGAGGGCGTGGCAGTGTTGAAAAAGCGCTGAAAAGGATCAAGGCGAAAAGTCTGTTTCTCGGAATCGAAAGCGATATTCTATTCCCCGTAAGGGAACAGAAATACCTGGAGACACATGTGGATGGCGCAGTGTACGCAACAATTGATTCGGAGTATGGCCATGATGGGTTTTTACTGGAATTTGAGAAGCTTACGCAGGTCATCAGCGCCTTTTATGCCAACACGCTCTCGCGGATGAAATCGGCGTAAAGCCAATACCGCTACGCTTGACTTTTTGAGAGAAAAGCAAGGTGGAGACGATACACAACGGTGAAAAAAGTCTGCTATGGTCTAAGCGCCTCCCCTCCTTGGTATTACCGGAGCCCTAAGACCAAAGGTATTTACACTTCGCCAAACTTGTGGCATGATGGGGCAGCAAAATCAATCGCCCTACCGAAGTAAATGGCCATTGACCTTTCACAAATATCCCGTACTTTTGAATATGATTAGACTCATTTTCAGAATTCCAATATCCTTTGTCCTGATGCTATCGATGTTGCTTCCGCGCTCTGCAACGGGCCAGTCGGTCTGCACCAGCGAGAGCCGCGTTCGGCTTGACTCTGTTCTGAATACACTGGCACAAAAGGACTTTTCTGCCTACACCATAAATGAAACTGCTGTCGAAATCGGTAAATGGTTTTTGAATACACCTTACGTAGAGAAAACACTGGAAGTAACGGTTGAGCAGGAACAACTTGTTATCAATCTGACTGGCCTTGATTGTACAACTTTTCTGGAAACCACCGTTGCGCTCGCCAGGCTGGCAAAGAAGGGCCTTCTTACCTTCGCGGA
>CAYZWN010000275.1:0-5174 GCA_964482185.1 uncultured Roseivirgaceae bacterium | reverse complement strand
GCACCCCGGTAAATTCATTTCTGATGCGCTTATACTGGCCAAACATAAAACCAATTTCGCGGCCACCCACGCCAATATCTCCTGCCGGCACATCGGTATCCTGCCCGATATGCCGTTGCAATTCCGTCATAAAACTCTGGCAAAACTTCATTACTTCATTATCAGATTTTCCCTTGGGGTCGAAATCTGATCCTCCCTTACCTCCTCCCATAGGCAGAGTGGTAAGGCTGTTTTTGAATACCTGCTCAAACGCAAGGAATTTTAAAATGCCCTGATTGACCGTTGGGTGGAAACGCAATCCTCCCTTGTATGGGCCAATCGCGCTGTTCATTTCTATTCTAAATCCTCTGTTGACCTGTATTTCACCCCGATCATCCAGCCAGGGAACGCGAAATACCAGCACCCTTTCCGGCTCCGTAATGCGCTCAAGAATTTTAGCTTTTTTGTATTTCGGATTCTCTTCAATCAATGGATATATCGATTCGACCACCTCTTCTACAGCCTGGTGAAATTCAGCCTCTCCCGGATTTTTGGCGATAATTTTGGACATAAATTGTTTGATGTCCTGTTCATATGGATTTTTCATAGTATAAGTGATTGTAAAAAATTATTGTTATTCAAGAGGTTAAAAAAACCTGATACCTCTTTTTAAAATTTCTTTCAATAATCGTGAATTTTCTATTCAATGAGAATAATTGATTTCTTTTTTTTACCATTCATCAATATTTTCATTGGCTTTGCTGCTCTTACATGCTTGAAATGTGTTGTTTCTGCAATTATTTCAAGATTATTCATTTTTTCCCAATCTAAAAAATCACCGGGATTATTGTCCAAAACAGAACAATAACCAATTTGCATTGAGGTGAGGTTATGAAAAAAGTGGGATCCCATGGATGCATCAAGCGGATAGTCGCTCAGACTGACTTCAACAATCATTCTTGCCATTGAAATTTGCGACCAGACGACTGGAATTCCCAGGAAAGGATCCCTGGATCCCCACCTTCCGGGACCAATAAGCAGGTATTTGCGTTCATTTTTAAACATTGCATCGTTGAGCCGATCTATTTCCTCCGACATTTCCAGGGTCTTCAGTTTATCAAAAACTTCATTTTTCACAAAAATTACATCCGCCACATCGTCAATGATCCCATTGCCGACACTTGAGTTTGAAGAAAGCATCAGCGCATCTGCATTATAATCTTCAATATCCACATCTATTGAAATCTGCTGACTTACCAGCGGCTTTATCTGTAATAAATAGAAGGATGGTAAATTATTCCTTGTCCTGTTAAGATCCACGGCAAACTCTATTTCTACCGGTGTGCCCAGAGATTCACGGATGGTTTCCAGAACAATCCTGATGGTTTGTGCAAGCGGGAAATAATTGTATTGAAGAATATTGGCAAAATTAATAACCCGTGGGCCACGAAGATCAAAATCAACTTCCAGCCTGTCGTTGTCCGCATCATACACCGATGCACAATGCCTGAGATTTCCATGCCTTTCTGCCTCCGCGATATCAAGCATGGTAAGAGAAGCTTCTTCGCCACCGGACAAAAAGTCCAAAGACTCTTTGGAATAATCCAGAGCAAAAAACTTCACCTGGGCATTTTTTACCAAATCCTTTGGCGTGTAAATTTCTATTTCCGGATGCACCGGTGAAAAACGATAAGCGGGCCACCCCTCCACCACATATCTCCCGAGTCCGATTGCCGCCAGGCTGTAGCCCTCTTCCGGTGTCATATGCCCGACCGGATAAAAATTAAATGATTGTGCCACACCACTTATATGCGGGTAGAAAAACTGATCATACCGATTGCCGATCAGTTCCTGAATCACAATTGCCATACGCTCCTCTTCCACCTTCCTGTTGATGGCTTTGAAATACCCACGCGCTTTCTCGGAAAATACAGAAGCAAAAACAAGTTTTATTGCCACAAGCAGCCTTTCATAAAATACTTTTTTATCCTCAGCATCAGGCAGTGCATATGTATCAAAAACCCCCGAGAAGGGCTGCATATACGAGTCTTCGGAAAGGCTGGAAGAGCGGATGGCGACCGGAAAGTTCACCTTTTCTGAGAAAACGTGTAATTTATCACGCAATTTTTTTGATAGCCTGCCGCTTACAAACCTTTCCTGCAATTCCTCATATGGCATATCTTCATGGATTGCGGTATCGTGCAAGTGGTTTCTCCGTAAGAAACCCTCAAACTCATCAGTGCCTATAATCAGCGTCACAGGTATGCGCACATTCAATTTTTCTGCAAGTTCACCAAAGTCAAAATTATTTATGAGTGCGCTGATAAAAGAAATACCCCTACCCTTTCCGCCCAAAGATCCTCCCGAAAGGCTTAAAATGTTGCGATCGTTCAATGGCGTGGATGCATCAAAATCCAATATCTTACCCTTCTGCCTGTTTTCTTCGTGGTCTTTAAGACATTTAATAAAATATTGTCGTGATGCCTCGACTGATTCGAACGAAGATACATGAATTGGATTCAGCGTTTTGGCAAGCTTTATTTCTCCCCGCGCCATCAGCCATATTGAAAATTGATTTTCGGTGGCGTGCAGGTAGTAGGATTCCTCCGGCACTTCCGAAAGCAGGGTTATAAACTCATTCAAAGTTTTCGCCGTAGCGATGGCATTGCCGGATTTGTCGCGAAACACAAAATCACCAAAACCCAGGTATTGATACAAGAAAGCCCTCAGATCGCGCAGAAGTGTTTCTGAAGTTTTGTGAAAAAATGTAACATTTAGTTTACTGGCGACAGTTTCATTGGCCGGATCAGCCGACTGCAGGATAATCGGAAGCGAAAAAATATGGGATTTAAGATAGTTGATGAAGCGCACACCCGCTCTGTGATCGGGATGACCGTTTCGATCAAATTCCATATCGCAAATCACACACAACAAAAAGTCTTTATAAATATTGAAATAGTGGGTAGCATCCTCGTAGTTTCGGGCGTGGATGATTTTTGGTCTTGATCGCATCTTACTGATCTTGTCCAATTCATTTTTTTCAACCTCCGGCATAATTTCCTGCACCTGCCCGAAAACGATGCTGTATAGTATGGGCAGATATTTGGAATAATACTCCGGCGAATCCTCGACAAGCAGAATGACACGGACAAGACCGACTTTGGTATCGTCATCTACATTGGCATAATCTTCAGTTGATTTTACTATGGCGAAGAAAATCTGGGCATCGCCGTTCCAAACAAAAAGCTTATCTATAGCAGGAAGTGAAGGCAGTATCTCTCTAAAATACTGAACGTTACTAAATTGATTGAGTAAAAGAAATACAGGGATATCGGGCCTGAACTCCTTTATTTTGCCGCTCAATCTCAAGGGACTTTCTTTGTCCATACCGACCATAAGAATCACGATGTCGAATGGAGCTGATTTGAGCATTTCAAGCGCTTCTCCCTCAGTGGTGACGCCCGTAATCCTGGGCAGGCTGAAAAGGCTGTATTGATAAACCTCCCCAAGGAACCGCTCAAAAAAACTATCATCTGCCTCAAGCATAAAGGCATCATACAAGGTTGCTACGAAGAGAATTTCTTTCACCTTGTACTTCATCATATCAAGATAGATGTACTTTTCAATGGTCTTCCTGCTAAAAAATTGCTGCAGCGGATTCTTATCCTTGATCCTGGACTCTTTGTAAACCGAAAGCCTGTTGCTTACAGCTTTGGTGTTGAATGCTGATTTCCTGTAAACCTCCCTCCCCTTGTAGTTATTCAGATATGAACGGATGAGGCCGGCGACATTTATAATGAGATCACGCTCCTCACGCAGGAATGGTCCCTCGTAAGCCTTTGGAAATGAACGGGTATAGCAAACTTCCACAAAACCCTTGTTGTTGTCGATGGTCACAAATTGCTCAGTTTGTCTCCATTGTGTTTCAACAAAATGTTCAGATGTATAAAACCGGCCTTCAAAATGAATCCGGGACACGGTTGATTGCGGGTATTGCCATGATCGTGGCAGAATGTCACATATTTCCTGAAGTGTTTCATCAAGGGGCTTGTTCTCGGAAATCAGCCTCGTAATCTTGTTGATAGCCTTTAATTCCTTAATGCGCTCTTTGTTTTTGATCTTGAGCTGTTTAAAAAGATTCTTGGCGGCATTCCCGGCTATCAGATTGGCCAGATTAATTAATAGCGCCCGCTCCTCTTTGAGAAAGGGACCTTCCGCTGCATCCGGGAATTCACTGTTGTAAAAAACCTCCACACTCCCGGTCTTACCATCTTCTGTTTGAAAGTGCTGATTGATTACCCATGGTGTTTCCTTAAAATTATCCGAAGTGAAGACCTTTCTTCCGTATCTTATCCGTACCATTGTGTGATCCGGATATTGGAATGAATCGGGCAGGATTTTACATATTTCACCTAAGGACTCATCCAGATTTACCACCTGTTGCAGCAGATCAATACTCCGTTCAATGCCTTTGATTTCCTTTCTTCGCTCCTTGTTCTCATGAGATAATTGTAAATTCACCGCCGCATTGATCATCCCCGAAATAGCGCCTGAAAGTATCTGAAAAACAACATGCCAGTTTTTAAGATCAACCTCCCCTGATGCCCTGAATGTATAAAGATAAATCCTCCCGGTTTTGCCATCTGATGACATCAGGCCGAAGGAATCGATCAAGTTGCTGCCAGGCTCGGTCTGATCTTCAATGATGGTACCATCCCACTCAATCCGCAGAGCGACTTCCCCATAAAAGAGATTTGGCAATATTTCGGAAACATAATCAAAAACCTGTTTCAGGTCATTCGAAACGGGTCTGTAGGTTTGAAACCTTACCAATACCTGACAAAGCTGATAGGTATCCGGCATATCAAAATTACGCACATCATTCATTATTGAAAAATATTCTGATATTATGCAAATTAGAATTTATTGATTATTAATGCGCAGATTGTTCTATTAATAATGCCCTTTTTCAATCAAGCTGAAGGAATACTTTAAAATCAACTTTAATCCGGCATTATATCAGACGAGTCCCTGAGCGATCATGAAATCAAGGGAGCATTATAGTTTTTGTATCGCCTGAGAAGTTCCGCCATATTATAATGCTTTCTAAGGAGCGATTGGGATTATCAAGGAATCGAGTAGGAAGATAGGGATTATTTCCCTATCTGTCCTCTCACACCACCCTGCGTACTGTT
>CAYZWN010000274.1:0-5251 GCA_964482185.1 uncultured Roseivirgaceae bacterium | reverse complement strand
TTTTTTATTCCGACTATACAACATAGGATATTATAGCTGTACATCATCTCCCGGGATTTTAATGCCAATAAAATCTATCCCGGATTATTTAAATGGTATGCGATTGTACAAGCTTCCTGGTGACCAGGCTGACCCATACTTTACCCATTTTTCGACATTATTCATATCTTTCAAATTGCGCTTTGTCGTCCTTTTTGTACTCGTTGCGCACCTATCCGCCACAGTCAGACGCACGCACGAACGATCCTGATAACCGGAGAAATCCTTTTGTTTCGGCTTCATTCCACATCAAAACAACGCACTGACCTGCATCCTTCCGATATGCACCGCATTAGCCGTTTCTGATTTTCTGCCTTCATAATTCACACTAAGCTGCAGACCCTGCAAAATCTTCTTTTGAATAATCAGAAACCAGGAGAAGTTTTGCCCCGGCTGAAGCGCCTCCAGCATATCGTAGCCCACAGGCGTGTTGGCATCACCGGAAAAGCGGATGTTAGAATACCTGAGCATGGCGTCAAGTGAAAATTGGGTGGCTTTACTGAGGCGGGTATTTGCCGAAAACTCATGAATCTGTGCCTCCTCCCCCGGCTCACCCGACACATTTGTCTTGTGCGATAATCCATAAATTGCGGATAAGCGGAAATTTGTACCCGGCTGCCAGGAAAGTTCCGGATTAAACTTTCTCTGACTGATATTGTAATTGCGCCCCTGCAGAAAATCAGAACTGCTGAGCGAGTTTCCCGACAAATAAATAATCTTCAAAGCATACTGTCTTGAGAGATTGAATCGCGCGTTGGCGGAAATCTCCTCACGCGACCGGCCATCAAAACCCTGGGTAAGCAATTGCTTGTTGGATATTCGAAGATAACCCACGTCAAATCCATATCCGGGGTTGGCACGATTATAAAAGACCCTGCCGCGAAGCGATTCTTTCTGCGACAGTATATCTTCATCTGGTATGTCCCGGTAGAAGGGCAAAATCCTGGCTGCCAGATCAGGATTGGTAATTCTTTTAAGCATTCCCCAGGATGAGTTGGCTGAAATCCTCGACAGAATTTTCAGCATACCGTCTCTGTCTTTCCAGCTTCTCGGCAATTCAAAATTCACCCGGTAATTAAAATTATTCTCATAGGCAAAAACATATTCGCTCGTCGGAACAAAAATTTTTATGTAATTCTTTTCGTCAGCATTGATAGCCAGGTAAAACTCCGCCAAATCCTGCCGGCCATCGCCGTTGTCATCACGCCATGTATGTGTGCCTTCGCCCGTCGGAACCTGTACATACACATATTCCCGCTTCAATTCACGGCCGTTGCCAATGGCGTAAGTGAGCTCTGAGCGCACATGGCGCTTAAAGAAACCGGCATACCAATCAGCTCTGGCCATCAATGTCTCCTCGTTTTTTGGTTCGCCGGTCAATTGATAGTTTTGGTTATTGCGATAAGTAAATAAAAAATTGAGTTTCTGATTCGCACTTGATGAGGTGTTGACATAAAAACCAAGCGTGTTAGAGGCATCACTGCGCCGGAGCTCCCCTTCTGCCGGACTCAAATCTTCGCGAATGCTGTATGAAATTCCATAGGAAGACTTAAGTGTATCATTGTTTTGGATAAAAAACTTATGCTCTCTGTAGTTCATGGCTGTGCCGCTAATGCTGTCTGTGCCGGCTGTTTTCAGTACGTTTTCATCAATCGTCAATTTATAACCCGGCACCAGATACCTGGTTTTATACATCGCCGTCGCATTGATCCTGTTCCATGTTGCATCGATGTCAGCCGTGTTGTTGGTCATCAAAAAGGCGTCGCCAATGAATTGTAGTCTGCCAAATTGCTGTGATAAATCAATGTATTGCTGCAAACCATCTACATATACATCGCGCTTTCTCTTCACCAGTTTATAACCAAGACGGTTCAGGGCATTTTTAGTAATATCAAAACCTGCATTCAGAATATGATCCCTCGATTGATCCTTACTTTGAATCGGATCGTAGTTCCAGTCGCGGTCAAATTCGATATACCTGAACCGGTCGATCGGATTGAAATATTCATTGTCGAATTCAAAATCCGCTTTGGCCGAAAACCGGTAATCCTTTAAAAAATTGATCGGGCGATCTTTTGATTCTACGCCGCCTTTCACGGCAAACCCATGATCATCATTGCTATCCAAATCAGAAAAGCGGTTTAAATCATTGGTAGAAAATGCCAATTCGACAAAAGTCCTTTCATATTTGCTCAGATCAAACGATCCGCCTATGGTCGCCATCTGCTTTTCGTTGGGGGCAGGAATTTTGATCAGGGGTGCGAAATTCCCTTGCGACACGCCATTTTCAGGCGATATCCACTCATAAATCCGACCGTTGGCAGTGCTGCTTTTGAGCACATAGCTTCCTCCTCCCTGCCCGGTTTCGGAAAAGGACACCGTGTAAAGCTGTGCCTCCCGGTTTTGAGAATAACGGTAGATCACAACCGGATTCATGCCGTTATCCACCGTATCAACCAGTTCGTAAAGCACCCTGTCAGGGGTGTACTCAGATTCTTTGGCGGAAATCTTTACTGCCTCATTCAGGTCATCTCCAATACTTTGCATCAACTCCTGATCGGCATCAGTCAGCTGAAAGGTAAGCGGCCTGTTTGGGTTGTCTTTTTCTGAATAGTAATTAAATGAAAATCCCGCTTTGCCTACCGTTTGGTAATGGCTTGCCGCGATAATCCCCCTGCTGTAGTTTTGCTCAGAATATTCAATATCGATGCGCACCCTTGAAAATTTCGTTATCAGCACACTGGAGGTAAACTGTATTTCGGCCCGGTTGTAATCGATGATGTAATCGAGATTAAAACCACGCTGCAGTTGCTTGCCGTCCAGAAATACACGCTCGGAATTGGCCATAATGATTGCGAAGTCGCTCGCATCGGGTATTTTGATGCGGTATGGACCTGAAACGCCTTCTTCTACCTCAAGCAGGATGCTGGCGAATTTGCCTTTTGCCACACTGATGCCCAAGGTAGTCTCCGCACTGGAATTGGCACCAAGTTTATAACGCGTAGACAACTGCCCGCCCTGTACGTTTTTGTAATACCTTAAAAATTCAGAGCTTTTGTTCTGAAACACCACATCTCCACCGCGAAGTGAAAAATGATCGTTGTACAGTTCGATATAGACATTATCAAAATCCTGGATTTGCGCGGTATTACCTTCGGGCTGAAAAGGCACATTCTGATCGGTGATGGATGCACGTATATTCAGATCATCTCCAATTTTGCCTTGCAATTGCAAATTGAGTGCAGAATTTACAACCACATTTTGTGTATTGCCAAACGAAATACCGCGGCTCAGACTGCCGCTCTTTTGGAGGTTTTCAGAAGGAAACAGCTCCTCCCTCCTATCCAGCACCTTTTTTTCCGGGTTCTGCTGGTTCGAGCTGTACAGTTTCTGCTCGTTGTATTCCACAAGGCTCTTGCGGTGGTATGTGGTATGCAGTGCATAGGGCAAAGTCTGGTAACAAACTGTCGCGCTGTCCTGAAGCGTTTGATCAAAATGGAGCAATCCTGTATTGATGTCGTACTGAAATGTTGCCAAAATCTCATCGCTCACTTTTATGGATTCCGGCAATACGGTCAGTGAGTCAAGCAGGATTTCATTCTGGGAAATCAATATTCTTTTGCAAGTCGTATTGTTGCCCTGGGCAAATGTTGTAATTGGTAATAGTATCCATATGTAAAAGAAAACAAAACGCACTAAACCAGGGGGATTTCGACATGGAAGGTAGTCCCCTGACCGGGTGTGGATTCAAACCAAATACTGCCTCCGGCATGCTCAATACCTCGTCTTGCAATGGCCAGCCCAAGTCCGGAGCCGCTAAACTTAGTGCTGAAGTTAGGCGTAAATACCTGATCGCTAATGTGATCGGGAATGCCTTCTCCATTGTCCTGAATCTCGATATGAACCTTATTCCTTTCGGCAGAAAGTAATCGAACATCAAGCCGTGCTGTTCGCCCGCTGACCACAGCCTGAAAACCATTGATGATCAGATTAGAAAAAGCGCGGCCGAGCCATTTCTTGTCACCTTCAATCATAAACCGGCCTGTCTCAATACTGGAAGCAATCTGCCCGAGTTCCCTTTTATTGTAGAGTTCAATTGTTTCGAGTAAGAGTTGTCGCACATCCAGCAAACCGCTAACCGGTGCAGGCATTTTTGCAAAGTCAGAGAAAGATGTGGCAATGTCGCTGAGTGTCTCGATTTGATCCAGCAAAGAATTGATCTGCTTCTGTTTTTTTCCTTTTTCCTCACTGTCGGCGGTGGCATCCAGGAGTCTTTTCATATGCTGAAGCGTAAGCTTCATCGGTGTAAGCGGATTTTTAATTTCATGGGCGACCTGTCTGGCCATTTCGCGCCATGCACTTTCCTTCTCACTCTTTGCCAGCGCCTTTTTACTCTCTTCCAGATTCACAAGCATACGGTTGTACTCGGTAACCATCAGCCCGATTTCATCATCAGAATTCCAGCTCAACGGTTCATTAAATGATGATAAGGTAGTGCGCTTGATTTTTTGCGTGATCAGCCACAACGGGAATGTAAGACCTCTGGAAACGAAGAATGAAACAAAAATGAAGATGATAAACAAAAGCGTAAAAATATTGATGATATAGGAAAGCAAATTGATAATCCGCTGCTCGAGATCTTTCTGAGAGGCAAAAAATGGCAAACTCAATACACCGATCAAAGCGCCGGTTTCTGTAGAACGCACGCCTTTGTACACGTTTTTAAACTTTAATAAGCCAACGTTTTCATCCAGCACACATGCAGACTCCTCGTTTTCAATAATCCTGATATAAGCCAGCGGGGGAATATTACTGGAAATAATATTATTTTGATAAACCTGATGCAGGCTTGATGTGATCAACCTGCCGGTGGTATGGAAAACATTGATGTCCACATCTGCCACACCCGCCATGTTGTAAACCTGCTCAGATAATTCCTCTCCTTCGATCGATAATCCCCTGTAGGCGACAAGCGGATCAGAAAGCAGTCCACTTAGATTTTCAGCATATTCGATATACTGACTTTCGAGTGAGGTTTTGAATGTTTGTACGATGATGCTCACAGTCGTGATACTTACAACAATAAGCGGCGTGAACAATGCGAAATTAAGATAAAGCTGAATTTTAGCGGAATAATTCAACTTTATAAGCATGATACTTTGATAAACTGCTATGGCGATAAGTATGAGTAAAATTGAAAAAATGTATATCA
>CAYZWN010000273.1:0-5297 GCA_964482185.1 uncultured Roseivirgaceae bacterium | reverse complement strand
CGGGATCAACATTTACCTCATCCGAATTGCAGGAAAATAAAATGCCTGATATTATTAATACAGTAATTATCGGTTTCAAATATATTGTTTTCATTTTTTTAAATATGCTAAGGTATGCCCACACCACTTTTATGGTATGGGATTATTTTTTTAGTTTTGAGTAGCCCGTCTCACGGAATGGATTGAATTCAATTAAGCCCGCGCCTGATTTTATCGCGCCACTTTATGCCGGTGGCAGCAAAGAAATAATTTCTTTTTAGAGATACCTTTTAATAAATTATTCAGCTTGAAAAATCAGCGTAGCGATGCAGGAAGATTAATTGTTGGGTGGATGAAAAAAATCTGCGACAAATTCATTGTAATAGAATATATGGCCGGCTGAAATCACCAACTCGATTATTTCTTTTACAGTGTTGGTTTTAATGCGTGAAAATGGAAAAACAAAATCTGATTTTTGATTGTCAGGAGCTACCGGGGTGGTGCGCTTTGTATCCTGTTCACGCATTTTTTTCATCAGGAAACAATGCCCATTGCAATTAGAGTCGGGATTGTAGCGATTTTCACATAAATATTTGGCAATGTAATCCTGGTAGGTCTGATAGTATACAAGTATGCTTATTTTTTCAAAGGCCTGAAAAAATATGAGCAATACGAGTAATATGGATATAACCTGCTTCAAGATGCGCTAATGTAACAAGTATGCTTTGCCCGATTTTATGATTGGCATCATAAGGTTAATAATTGTGGCTTGCTGAATTATGTTTTTATCCTGTTCATGAGTGGATATGCGGCAAATAAAAATTAGTTTGGAATAAAAATCAGGCCTATGATTTCGATCATAGGCAGAAAGGCGCCACCCGTCTAAATTAGAATCATTATAAATAAGGAGCATTTTAAATCATAATATTTTATGGAAAATCAAGCATTCAAACCGGCACAGGTTTACAAAATGAAGCAAAGCATCGACATCGCTGCGGGTGGTGTGGTGAGTAAGCAGTTTATAAAGAATAAGGGCGGCAACATCTCGTTGTTTGCCTTTGACAAAGGACAGGGGCTCAGTGAGCACACGGCGCCTTTTGACGCGGTGGTGCAAATCGTTGAGGGCCGGGCTGAGGTTTTGATTGCCGGTAAGCCTCATGTGGTAAGCGAGGGCGAAATTATTCTGATGCCGGCTAACATTCCACATGCACTGCAGGCCGTGGAAGCCTTCAAGATGTGTCTGATCATGCTTAAGGACTGAGCGATGAATAAGAAGATTTTTTTTGTACTGCCATTTGTGTTGATTTCGCTTGTGCTGGGCGTTCTGGCCGGATTATTCAGAATGGGATGGAACATTCCGCTCGGGCCGGTTGCGGGTGAGCATGGCGCGCTTATGGTGGGAAGCTTTTTGGGCACACTTATTTGCCTTGAGCGGATTGTGGCCTTGAAGAAAAAATGGCTTTATGTTATCCCGATTATTTCTGGTTTCAGCCTTGTTTTCTTTCTATTGGGAAATCAGCAAATGGCCATGGTGATGCTGACCATCGGCAGTCTTGGATTGATTTACATTTACATGGATCTGATTGGCCGGTTTAAGGAGTATTATTTCTATATCATGATGATTGGCGCTGTGGCCTGGGCGTTGGGCAACATTGTCATGATCATTGATCCCTTTTACGCCCGTGTATCGCCCTGGTGGATTGCCTTTATTTTGCTCACCGTTTTTGGTGAAAGGCTTGAGCTGAGCAAATTTTTGCCAAAATCCAGACAAAAGACGTACACCATGATCCTGGCGATTTCAGTATTTATGATTGGCATTCTGATCCCATACCACACAATAGGGAGGTATGTTTCCGGGGCAGGAATGATTATGATGGCCATTTGGCTTTTCCGGTACGACATTGCCCGTAAGTCGGTTAAAGCCCATGGGATGCATCGGTTTACCGGTTCGTTGCTGCTTGCGGGTTACTTCTGGATGCTTGTTTGCGGCATCATCATGATCTATGAATTCGAAACCATTTTCAACTACGATGCCATGCTGCATGCATTTTTTCTCGGCTTCACCTTTTCAATGATTTTTGCCCATGCACCGATCATTTTTCCTGGTGTGGCCGGGCTGAACATGCAACCATTTCACAGTTCGCTCTTTGTCTGGGCGATCCTTTTACAAATCACGGTTGCAATGAGAATTTTCGCCGGATTGTCCATGAATTCGTCACTCCGGTCGCTTTCCGGCATGCTTAGCGCCGTTGTGATTTTGTTTTTTTTCATTAACCTTGTTATCCTGATTTGGAATAAATACAAAAAAATCGCTTGATCACCACGGGCAAGGTAGTGAGAACGGGGATACTATTTGCTCTGTTCAATTTTGTGATGACAGCTGCAATCGGTCTGCTGTTGAGGTACCATTTGGTGTTTCCCATTACCTGGTTGCCACAGCGCAACTGGATACATGCCCATTCACACATTGGATTTTTGGGTTGGGTTTATGTAGCGCTTATCACGATGGCCTATGCACTGCAAATGCAAAAGAACGAAGGCATCAACCGGCGAATGTACCGGATACTGATTTACACTGAGTTGTCGGTCTTGGGCATGTTGTTTACTTTCCCATTCATGGGCTACGCTGCGCCTTCGATTTTCTTTTCCACCATGCATATGGTGTTTTCCATCATTTTTACATTTCTCTTTTTCAGAAATGCCGTTTCCGGTGATCTTTCAGTTGGGTTTACCAGGGCAGCGCTGGTGTTTATGCTTATTTCAGGATTCGGGCCACTTGCATTGGGTCCTTTGATGGCGCTGGATATGCAGAATTCTCCGCTTTACGATTTTGCGGTATATTTTTATCTGCATTTCCAGTACAACGGCTGGTTTACACTGGCCATTTTCGGGCTGTTTTTTAAAGTTCTTGAAAATTCGGGCCTTCAGATCCACACCCCGGGTGTCAGATTGATCATGCATTTATTGATCTATACATGCATACTTACGCTGGCATTGTCTGCTCTGGGTTTCGGATCGCTTTGGTTTCGGATTGCAGGCGGAGTGGGCGCTATATTGCAAATTTGGGCAGGATACACATTTCTGAAAATATTGCATAACAATCGCCATTTTACCAAAAACCTAAGCAGTGCATTTGCAATAAGGTTTTTTGGTGCAGCACTCGCTGCCTGGCTGCTCAAAATCACCATGCAATTTGTTTCCGTAATTCCTGATGTCACCACCTTTGCCTATTTCAACCGGGAGGCCATCATGACTTATCTGCATCTCACACTGCTGGCATTTGTAAGCAATTTTATCATTGGGTTGCTAATAATCAGAAGTGATCTTTCGGTAAAAAATCATTTGGCGAAGTTTGGATATTGGTCATTTTTGGTCGGCGTGGTTTTTCTTGTGATGGTCTTGGGCATCAGATCCTTTCCACAATTATTGGGAATTGAAATGTATCTATTTTTCAACAAGGTACTTCTTGCTGCAAGTTTGCTGGTTTTCATAAGTACTATCCTGATTCTGATCAACGGATTTATTATTCCGATAAATACATCGTGCAAAACACGGTTTTAGTTTTTTTTATTGGATTAATCCGAATATAGATTCTGAGGAATATCGAACAAATGTTGCCAATGGTTAACAATGTTCACAAACGCCTTGCCCGGCTCATTTTCCGCGCGTCGATATTCAGATGAATTTTGACGGTTAATTGCTACTTTTGTGCGTGAATAGTCAATGTGATGGGCAAACTGAAAAAACTCCGCAAATCCATACAATACACCCTGATACTCTTTTTCATCAGGTTGATACTTTTAGTGGTCAGAATCATGCCCTGGAAATGGACCAGTTTTTTTTGTGCCGCATTGGGCTGGCTCGCTTATTATTTGGTAAAAAAGGAACGCGTTAAAACCATAAAAAATCTCACCATTGCCTATGGCGACGAAAAATCACCCGGTGAGATCAAAAGCATGGCAAAAAAAGTATTTGTGAATCTCGGTCGTGCCGGAGCAGAAGTAGCCATTAAAATGAATGTGCATGATCCTGAAACTTATTTCAGCAATGTGGAGGTAGTTGGAAAAGAGCATGCAGAAAAGGCTTTTGCGCGGGGAAAAGGAGTCATCAATATTGTGCCCCACCTCGGCTGTTGGGAAGCGCTTTCAAAAGCCATTACCATGCTTGGCTTTAGCGCAGGCGCTGTGATGAAAAATCTTAAAAATGAAAAGCTCAACAATTGGGTGATCAACCACCGGCAGTTCAACGGTTTTAAAGTTTTGCCGAGGGGCAGTTCGTACAAAGCCATCCTTCAGTTTCTGAAGGAAAACAACAGTCTTGGGATGCTGATCGACCAGGATACGAAAGTAAAAAGCGTTTTTGTGGATTTTTATGGCAAATCGGCCTACACGCCTATTGGAGCGGCCATGCTCGCGCTCGATTCTGATGCCACGGTTTATACCACCTCTTACATCCGCACGAAGGGCCATCACTACAAATTCGTATTTGGCGAGGCCATGGAAGTCATCCGTACCGGCAACCGCGAAGAAGAGCTTCAGTTGAACACAGCGCGGTTTCATGCTGCCGTAGAAAAACAAATCAAGGAATATCCTACCCAGTGGGTGTGGATGCACGACCGTTGGAAAACCACACCCGAAATAGTCGAAGCCAGAGAGCGCGAAAAGCAGGAGCTGAGGCGGAAAAGGAGGGAAGAGAAGCTGGCTGAGAAAAACGGTTGAAACCATTCAATAGATCATTGAATTCTATAGCCACGGGTTTAATTCCGTGGCTATGAATGATTTTTAAACTGCCCACCCCAATCGCTCGCGTCCGTGCGAGCGATGAATATGATAGTAGCTTCAACACCCGATATTGCCCAAGGCCCAGCTTCTTAACACGTTTTTGTACATAGCCGACAGATCCCGGGTCATGCCAGGGAAGACGGCACTTATGGGTTTGGTTGGTTTTCCAAGCCGCCTTGTCCTTTAGGAGGAACCTTGTGGTATTTTTGGGTTTAAATCATTAATTACCCGATTGCCAGTGCAGATACCTTAATAAAATACCTTAGTCACTGCCTTGGGAGAGTCGCAGTTGCTTCAGAATAAATTTCCGATTTTGACACCGATGCTAAATATACGAGGCCTGTAGGATCCGTATATGTACCCTGCATCGCGGTAAACGCCACGATCGAACCGCGACTGTACCTGGTTGAAAATATTCTGAATGCCACCGTAAACCTGGAGTTTTGTTTCTTTTGTCAGGTTGAAGTCGTATGATAGCCGTAGTCCGAAAATGAGTATTGGTTCTGTTTTCTCAAGCCTTTCACCTTCAATTACATC
>CAYZWN010000272.1:0-5320 GCA_964482185.1 uncultured Roseivirgaceae bacterium | reverse complement strand
ATGCGATCAAGATAACTGAACTAAATGGGCCCAAATCGCAGCTTCGCTACTTTAGGGCCATCAAGTGAGGCCAGGTGCCCACGCTCCAGGGCCAGCAGCTGCGGCAGCTTCTCCGGCTTCAATCCGAGGCCTTGGGCCAGTGTGCCTAATTCTGCCGTCGAGGGTGATCGCCCCTGCTGCTGCTCAAATTTGCGGGCTAGGGTGCGCAGCTTGGAGAGCTTTTCGGTGATGTGCATAGGCAGATGGATGGGGCGACTGTCGAGGGCGATCACCCGCGTGATGCCCTGACGAATCCACCAGTAAGCGTAGGTGCTGAAGGCGTAGCCTTTGCTGGGGGCGAACTTATCTACGGCGTGGGCCAGGCCGAGGGTACCCTCCTGCACCAGATCCAAAAATTCCATGCCAGGGCTTTTGTACTTCTTAGCGATCGTCACTACCAACCGCAGGTTAGCTTCGATCATCTTTCGCTTTGCCCGCTGCCCGGTGGCCACCACGGTAGGGAAGGGATTTTCAGCCGTGAGCTAAGCTTGCACCTGCCGGGTCAGGTCGAGGGCTTGAACACGGGTGAGTAGAGGGATTTTGCCGATTCGACGCAGGTAGACGGTGATGGGGTCTGCCGAGGCGATTCCTTTGAGCATGGTGGGGCGAGCGCAGGAAAGGACTGCCCTATTGTGGGCGATCTGGCTGGGGGGTGCTCACGGGACGGTAACGCCTTAGCTGGTGGGGGATTGGGGGCGATCACCTATCCTTGGCAAAACAAGTTTTCAGGTTTGCAATTATTGGACTTGCAATTATCTCATCTGAAAGGTATAGTGGATAAAGTTAAGCAAGGGATGAACAAGCAATGCTTGCGAATCTTACTGCTAGTAAATCATCTAACCAAGCAAGGATTAGCAATATGCCCACTCTAATCGGCCTTGAGGAAACGCCGTTAAAACTCAAAAAGGAGGTTTCTCTAGTTTCCCAACAAGCACAGTCAAACGATCTATTACTAGGAGAGAAGCCTTCATATGACACAAACTCAAAGCAAGTCCACCGAGGGAAAGACCAACGACTTCCAGCCCAAACTGAACTACTCATCCTCTGGACAATCAGTAGCTCAGGTAGTCGAGGAGTCTACGGACTTGATATTCAACGTGCTATCAACGAGTGCAGCATGGAAAACGAGTGCATCTCAGTTGGAACCCTCTACTCCAGCCTCAAGCGACTACGGAGCAGAGGATTTATCACATCCGTTGAAGGAGACCCCATTGCCGGAGGAGCAAAACGACAGTATTACCATCTCACCAGCGAGGGAGAAGCAGTTGTTAGCTATGCAAACGGCTTCATCTCAAAGCTCGCAGCTTGGGTTCCCGAAAGAGAGCAAGCCTAGTCATCTCCCAGCTACGGCGCTGGGAGATAAGTTCTTTCTCATAAAGAACTTTGCGGCACCTCTCAGCGTCCTGATGGGGCCAGAGGAAGAGATGAAGGTCGAGCTGAGAGCTGAGCGACTAAGCGTCTTCAAGCAACAAGGCATGAACAAATACCTCTTAGTTTTCTGGGAAGGGTGGTATCTCACGGACTTGCTGCTGATGTATGTATTTAGCCGTATAGAGGCATTCACCTCTCTAATTAAGCTTATAGACATCAACTTAAAGTAATTCAAGGTTAATAAGACTTCCAGGGCTCAGCAATGAGCCCTTTTTGCTGTTCAAGCACATTTACATTGCGATCGCGCCCATCGTACTTACCGCCGGTTAGCACCAGCTCCGCCGATTGGGTAAGCTAGAAGTGGCTGAAATCGTTAGTTTTAGCGGGTTCCCGTGGCCGAGCTGACCGCCAACCAAAAAAAAGCAGCCCTGTTTTTAGCGCAGGGGAAAAAGGTCGTGGCCGTGGCCGATGCCCTCAAGGTGAGGCGCGAGGCTGTCAGCCAGTGGAAGAATCAGATCCCAGAATTCCGAGCGCTGGTGACCGAGTTGCGCCGAGAGCTCTGGGAGGGTGCGATCGCCCGCGCAGTCGGGATGGTCGATGATGCCCTCGACGCTGCCCACGCGATCGCCAAAGGAGAGAAGGGAGCCAAGCCCGCCGAGCAGCTGGCGGCCGCCCGATTAATTATTGAGTCTGCCGCCCGGGTCGATGCCGCCGAGCTGGCTGATCGCGTGGCCGCCCTGGAGGCCCAGTCCGAGAGCTAAGACTCAAGCACCGTAAGCGATGGGAACAGCAGCTCGTGCCCGTGGGGGCCACCGCAGCCGGAGGCCGAGGACAGCAGTGACTCCAAAAGCGGTAGACCGTCGCCAGCTTCCACACCCCGCTCGGACACAGGGATACCCTTGGCCCCCATCACTACCGCCATCTCGCGTAGGCGCAGTTTAGGGCTGGTGCCGGTGATGGGACGAGGCGGTAGATTTGATAAAGTGTTTCACCTTTATATAACTTTCGTTTTGGGGCCACATGCGTTAGGGGTTCAAATCTACCGACACTTACGGTCACCAAAGGCTAGACCCCCCTGTGGTTGTTAGAAGGTGGTGTCGGTACTTTTCGGAGTACGGTCACCACCGCCGCCGTGGCTCGCCCCTGATTAGCAACAGCTGCATGGCCCGTGGTGGCCGTGGCGGGGCGGCGGCGATGTGGTGGGATAGGGCGGGGGCAAAGCGAAGCCCCGCTGGCGGTGATACTGGCGGGGTCAGGTGGGGGGCGGGGGGTTGACGGATAGATACAGCACCCGTACACTTGTACTATAATAGGAACATGAAAAAGGCGGTGTGTCAGAACCGCCTTGGTGGATCTACCCCCTCCTTTGTCAGGGAGGGTCGAATCGTCTATTTACATGGTTTGACCACGTTATGAACAATTGTACTAGAAACGGGACGGTGGTTGCTCTACTCCTTGCTGCTTCTCTCGGAGTGAGTTTTGCTCCGAGCCAGATAAAGGTTTGGTTGTACGACTTCAATGCGACTATGACTGTCGTAGCTCATGCGTCTCTTGTCTTTAGGGGACGAAAAGAATCAGAGGGGGATTCTCAGTAGAAAACAAATGGAACCACTTACAAATTCACAGCAAGAACTGTATAACTGGTTGGTTGACTATGTTCGGGCTAATCAACATTCCCCTTCCACTCGCGAAATGATGCAAGCCATGAATCTACGCTCTCCCGCATCAGTGCTTGAACGGCTTGAGCATCTCAGAGATAAAGGCTATATCGAATGGTCTGAAGGGAAATCTCGAACGATTAGGATTAGGGATGACATGAGAGGAGTTCCAATTTTAGGCGTTATTGTAAAAGGTTTTGTTCAAGAATCTCATGTAGATTGCGTGGAAAGGCTTGATCTTTCTAACTTTTTTCAATCGGGGAATTTTGCTTTGAAAGTAACTGGTGACAGTATGATCGATGCAAGGATTCAGGACGGTGATGTTATCATTATGCGTCCAGTTATATCCCCTAAATGTATTCAGGATGGCACCATTGTTGCAGCCCGAGTTGAATCTGGTACCACGTTGAAATCTTTTTACAGGGAGGGTAACAATATACAACTTAGACCAGCCAACCTTGCTTATCCGACAATGGAATTTCCTGCTGAATTAGTAGATATATTTGGGTGTTTAATAGGTGTTTGGCGAGGTATTGATCCGGACTTTGCTATCTAGTTGTCATGCCCCTATTTCCTTACGGCCTTGTGGGCAAAGCTATCTAAACTAGCAATCAGCGAATCGGCGATGATCGCGTGGTTCAATCGGCAACCTTGGTATCGGCAACGCGAATCCCCACCAGGTGCTGCTGAAGGCCCGGCGAACGGTGCCATGGGGCGAGCGGTGGGGAATGGGCGCGGCGGCAAACAGAAGTCCCGCTACAGGCAGGACTGGCGGAATGAGGGATAGGTTCGGCTACATACAACAAGCCCCCCTAGAGCAGGTCTAGCGGGGCTACTCTAACACCGTCAAGAACGGGAATAGCAAACCGCGCCCGTGGGGGCCACCGCAGCCAGAGGACACGGACATCAATAATTTTAGAAGCTCAACGCCGTCGCCAGCTTTTACGCCCTGCTCACCCACAGGGATATTTCTGCGCCTGGCCGCGATCGCCATATCCGCCAGGCGCAGCTTAGGGCTGGTGCCGATGATGGGGCGCTTGGGGAACTCCACCTCCCGCAGGCGGGATAGGTCGCGCCACTTGAAAGCGCAGTAGTGGGCCGAGGCGGCATCTTTAACCTGCTGAGGCTTCATGCCCAGGTCATCGACCAACCAGCAGTTGGCCGCGATCGCCAGGCTGTGGATCAGGGGCAATAGGCCCCGCAGGTGAAATTCCCAGCCGGGCCAGGTGTAGGGGTTTCCTACATCGGGCTGGCACCATCCCCAAGGTTCTGAGGATTCATTCTTGGGGGCATCGCTGTAGAGCCAATCAACAAAGACCGCCATGCTCTTTCGATTCTCTGAGGGGCAGTGTAGCCGCTGCTCACGAGCGATTTGCTCCTGCCAGTCGGGGGTTTTTGAACGCCAGGTCGCATTGCTCCACCAGTAGGGGTCTTTGTGGCGCTGCCAACCGGCATAGGAGCCTATGAGCCGCCCCCCCTACAGGTTAGCCAGCAGCGACGCCCGACCGATGACGAAGCGATCAATATCGCAGTGGGGCAGCCAGGAGGGATCGTGCAGCAGGGCGAACTCATCAAAATCATCCCACCACCCGGAGCCGATGGGCGGCGGGGCCACACCGCCGCCCATCTCAAGCTTGGCAACTTTGCGTTGAAGATTGAGCAGAGTCATAGAAAAAACCCGCTCTAGGCGGGGTTGCAACGTTTCGGTACTTCAAGACGGTATTGAGCGTAGTTACCCTGGCGCTGCTGGACCTAGACCATGGAAGCGATCACTCCAGATCAGCGGATTGCCGGGTAATGTGGCTGCTGCCTTTCGCCCTATGCCGAGCTGGGAATAAATAGCCTCTCTTACCCCCGCAAACAAATTAGACTAAGCGCTGTCGACTAAGCCACCTCGCCAGATCTCTCCTCACCCCGGAGATCGCCATAGTTCGATGCGCTCTGAACTGAGCTTTTATGGCCACGGCTGACTCTCGAAACTTGTTTTGGGGTCATTGGTCTTTACCGGTTTTGGTCCTAAGCAAATATGCTCTGTGCCAGTAGCGCTGAAAAATGGACTTGATTTGGCCTGTTCTGCTCTGTGCCAGTTGTCCCAAAGCCTAATTCTGTCGTTCTACCTAACAGTCAGAATCAAACCTCTTTGTTGGCTGGAATGCCTTATGTAAAGAGGGTTTCCATAAGAAATTCAACTGTGGAGTGGTTGCGGCGCGGGCAACTATCCAGTCAATACAAAGAAACTAAACTGCCCCAAA
>CAYZWN010000271.1:0-5337 GCA_964482185.1 uncultured Roseivirgaceae bacterium | reverse complement strand
AAAAAATGATAGCCGAAAAACGAAACCTGATTAAATGGATTGAAATTTCTGAGTCTGATAATGGCTGCACAATAAAGCAGGAAGAAGAATGGATTGCCCGCGAAGTCAATCTCAAGATCAGTATTAATGGAAGTGAGCTGATTAGATTCGCATGCAGCCCTGTTGATTGTGAAGATCTTGCAATTGGGTTTCTTTATACCGAAGGAATCATTTCAGGTCTGGAGGAAATTAATCACATAATCAAGAGAAAAGAAGATTTCAGAATTGAGCTCATACTTGCCGAAAAAAATAATAATCTGATTAATGAATGGACTAATACGCGAACGATGAGCTCAGGCTGCGGGCAGGGAGTTATTTCAAACTTAGAGAAGAGAAGAAAAAATCTGAAATCAGTTGAGTTCAGGGTAAATACAAATGTTGCAACTCTTCCCTCACTTTTCAAGCATCTTGTAAATAATTCTGAATGGTATGATAAAACAGGATGCATTCATTCTGTTTCCTTATTCTGTGAAGATGGAAATGTTATCACAAGAGAGGATATCGGTCGGCATAATGCGGTTGATAAAGTAATCGGGGCTGCATTGCAATGTAAAGTTAAGCTTGAAGAGACTATTATTCATTGCTCGGGAAGATTGTCATCAGATATGGTTTTAAAAGCTGCAAAGGCACAAATTCCTGTTGTTGTTTCAAGAGCTGCTCCAACCAGTCTGGCAATTGATATTGCCAAAGAATGCGGAATTACACTCATCGGTTTTGCGCGTGGAAGAAGACTGAACATTTATACGCACCAGGAAAGAATCATCTTTGATGAAGAACGAAATGAACATTTAATTAAAGAATTATTAAAAGAAGAATTAACAATTAATAAATAACAAGTCCTATAATTAACTAATATAAATTTACGGAGGTTTAATGAAATCGTTCTACATACTGCTGATAGCTTCAGCATTCAGTGTTTCACTTTTTGCACAAGGTCTGGAATTAAAACCCTATGGATTTGTGAAAGGTGATGGTGTATATGCATCGAAAGGGGTTCGCTCATTTGGATTCGAAAGCTTGACAGCACCACAACTGGCAAGTGGAGTTGAGAATGCTGCACTTGGATTTACTGCAATGCACACCAGGTTTGGTCTTAAAGGTATTTACGGGGAAGACTTGAAGATTGGCGGTTTAATTGAACTGGATTTTTTTAGCGCTGCTGGTTTTAATGCAAATGTTAATCCGAGAATCAGACTGGCTTATGCTTCACTTGCTGTGGAAAACTGGGAATTCAGGTTTGGGCAGCAGTGGGATCTCTTCTCGCCATTAAATCCTAATACTCAAAACACAAACGGTAATCTTTGGTTTGGCGGCAATTTAGGTTTCCGACGCGGGCAGATACAGATCAATTACAAAATTCCGGTTCAGGATGTTCAACCGATGCTGCAATTAGCCCTCGCTGAAGGAACAAGTGATGCGATCGGGTTAGGAAATGACAACAAAGCTGTTCTTCCAATGTTTCAGGGGCGTGCTTCTTTGAAATTTTTAGAAAATAAAACTATCGGAGTTTATTTCGTTTATGCAAAGTTCTCTCCAAATCCAGATACCTCAGATTTTGATTTCAATGCTACAGGTTTCGGTGCAGACTTTACTTTGCCATTCCATAAATATTTTGAATTGCACGGTGAAGTTAACACAGGAACGAATCTGGCTAATGCAAATATGTTTACCATAGCCGGTTTGGGAAGCAAGGATAACGATAGAAAGAATCTTGGAGTTTGGGGAAACATTACTTCAAAAATAGATGATCATTTCCATCTGATTATTGGCGGCGGATTGGATAAAAATCAAACAGATGAACTTGCTGCCGGAGCTACTGCTCAAAACTTTGTGATTTACGGAAATTTTGTTTTCCCTATAGTAAGTGGTTTTTCTCTTGCACTTGAACTTGGAAATATCTCAACAACTCTTCAGGGTAATGAAGAAATTGATGAGGAAACAAATTCTGCAATGTATGGTTTCTTATCAGGCAGGGTTAATTTTTAGGAGGTATATGGTATAAAGGAATAAGGGTATAAAGTTTATTGAAAATCGCATCTTGTCACCTATACATTATACCAATATACCAGGCGAACTATGAAAACATCTAAAACAAACAGCGTTTCAGAAATGGATGGCAACATTGCAAGGCTAAATCCTTTTGCTTCTGAGTTAAAAGTATTTTTTGAAAACAGCAAATCATCGTCGTTATTCAAAAAGTTACCTCTAAGAGAGGATATTGAAGCAAAAAAGCAGAGGCTATCCGAAGGGCGTTATTTGTTTCGACCTTGTGGTGTTGAGTTGCATCCAGGCGAAGCAAACAAGATTGCACTGGAACTTCTTGAACTGTTGAAGAAAAATCTTTCGGATCGTGTAGAAGATTTAAATAATATCACCGATGCGATGGTTCAGGAAAAAATAATAGCTAATGATCTTCTTCTTCAAATAATAAAAAATGAAGGCAATCAGATAAGAAAAATAATTCGTGATAATAATCTTGCTGAAGATATATTCACTTTCTTTGCGGTTTATTTTGCAAGACCTTTCAGGCAGTTTGCTTCAGATTATTTGCTGGAAGGAATTGAGAAGTTAAACTGGTTCGAAGGCTATTGTCCTGTCTGCGGGCACTGGCCCGGGCTTGCACATATAAATGCTGATGGAGGTCAGCGAACGCTATGGTGTTTATGCTGTAACACAAGATGGAATTTCAAGAGAACTCAATGTGCATTTTGTTTGAATGAAGATCATCAATCAATAAGTATTCTAAATCCTGAAAATGAAGAATCGTACAGGATTCAGGTTTGCAAAAAATGCAAACGATACATGAAAGAAGTTCGAAGCAATATTGAGTTAAAGGATTTTCCTTTTGATAAATATTATTTAGGAACTTTACCGCTTGATATCATTTCAGCACAGCAAGATTATATTCAGGAATCAATTCTGACTGTAAGATATGAAAATCCTGATGGTAATGAGAGATTGATGTATCGTCAAAAAGTTGAATTTAATTAACATAACAGAACTAAAATTATACTTTAATAACTATAAAGGAATATGCCTATGAAAATCTCAAGACGAGGATTTCTGGGTGCAGCTGGTGCAAGCACAGTAGGTGGAGCCATTGGAGTTTTAGGCTTTCCGAAAAATGCTAAAGCGGCAAGCATTCCGGGAATGAAAACTGTAGAGACTACAGAAAGCACAACTATCTGTCCGTACTGCGGCGTTGGTTGTGGTCTGATAGTTTCAACACGGGAAGGCAAAGTGATCAATATTGAAGGTGATCCTGATCATCCGATAAATGAAGGTTCGCTTTGCTCAAAAGGTATGGCACTATTCCAGGTAGCGGTAAATGAACGACGGCTTCAAAAAGTAAAATACCGCGCTCCCGGAAGCTCTGAGTGGGAAGAAAAATCCTGGGATTGGGCTTTGTCCGAGATTGCTAAACGCGTTAAGCAAACTCGTGATGCAACATTCATCCATAAGGAAGATGATAAAATTGTTAACAGGACCAATGGTATCGCCTGCTTGGGCGGCGCCGCTCTTGACACAGAGGAGTGTTACCTGTTATCTAAGTTTGCGAGGTCGGTCGGAATAACGTACCTCGAACACCAGGCGCGTATATGACATAGTTCTACAGTGGCCAGTTTGGCTGCTACGTTAGGAAGAGGAGCTATGACAAATCACTGGATCGATATGATTAATACTGATGTTGCGATGGTGATGGGTTCGAATATGGTTGAGAATCATCCCATTGCATCTAAATGGCTTACCCGCGCCAAGGAAAAAGGCGCTGTAATAATCAACTGTGACCCCCGCTATACAAGAACTTCCTCATTTGCTGATATCTACTGTAAGTTCAGAAGCGGTACTGATATCGCCTTCGTAAACGGAATGATTAATTATGCACTTCAGAACGGATTAATTAATAAAGACTACGTTCTAAACTATACAAACGCTTCATTCATAATTTCAGAAAAATATTCTTTCAACGATGGTTTGTTCAGCGGTTACGATCCCGCTAAACGGTCATATGATAAAACTAACTGGGCTTATGAACTTGATGGCGGTGGAATCCCTAGACGTGATCTTACACTTCAGCATCCCCGTTGTGTATATCAATTAATGAAAAAACATTTTCAGCGATATGATATAGACACAGTTTGTAAGATAACAGGTGCACCCAGAGATACTTACGAAAAAGTTTGCAGAACTTTTACTTCTACCTGGGCACCGAACAGGGTTGCAACATGGCTATATGCTATGGGAACAACCCAGCATACACACGGGACACAAAATATTCGTACGTATGCAATCCTTCAACTGCTCATGGGCAATGTCGGACTTGCAGGAGGAGGAATAAATGCCCTTCGTGGAGAATCCAATGTTCAGGGTTCAACCGATATGGGCTTGCTTTTCCATCTGCTTCCTGGTTATCTGGCTTCGCCTACTAAAGCAGAGCAGACACTGGAAGATTACAAGAAAACTTATACACCAAAAACCAACGATCCTAAATCAGCCAACTGGTGGGGCAATTATCCGAAGTATATCGTTTCACTATTAAAAGCTTGGTACGGTGACAATGCAACAGCTCAGAATGATTTCTGCTTTAACTACGCACCCAAAAGAAGTGCAGATTATTCTCACATTTCTTTATTTGAAGCTATGTATGAGGGTAAGCTAAAGGGACTTTTCCTGTTTGGACAGAACCCTGCTGTCGGAGGTCCTAATACTAACAAAGAAATAGCAGCTCTGGAAAAACTTGAATGGATGGTAGCTGTTGATATTTTTGAAACAGATACATCAGTTTTCTGGAAACGTCCGGGTGTAAATCCTGCTGATAATCAAACCGAAGTATTCCTTCTCCCTGCATGTTCATCTGTTGAAAAAGAAGGAAGTGTTGTTAATAGCGGGCGCTGGGTACAATGGCGTTACAAAGCTGTGGAACCTGTAGGTGAATCGGTTTCCGATCTGTGGATAGTAGATGCTCTTCATAAATCTATAAAAAAGGAATACGCAACAAGTGGAGTATTTCCCGAACCGATAGTAAAATTAAATTGGAACTACGGCAATGGAGATGAAATTGACAGACATAAAGAACCTGATGTTCATCTTGTTGCCCGTGAAGTAAATGGATCATTTCAAAAGGATAAGGATGTGATGATCCTTAAAGATCTGAAATCGTTCAAGAAAGGTGATCAGGCACCATCATTTGCAGCTTTGCAGGATGACGGTTCTACAAGTTGCGGGTCGTGGATCTATTGCGGCTCTTACCCCGGTCACACTCATGAAAACAACAATATGGCACGGAGGATTAAAGAA
>CAYZWN010000270.1:0-5341 GCA_964482185.1 uncultured Roseivirgaceae bacterium | reverse complement strand
TTGCATCTATCTCAAGATCGCTTAAAAATATCGCCAAAGAATTGAATATTCCGATCATTGCCCTATCGCAACTTAGCCGTGCGGTGGAAGTGCGGGGAGGAGATAAGCGCCCGCAGCTTTCAGATTTGCGTGAGTCGGGCTCCATTGAGCAGGATGCCGATATGGTGATCTTCCTGTATAGGCCTGAATATTATGGAATTACAGCCGACGAAGAAGGAAACGGCATGCAGGGAGTAGGAGAGGTGATTATTGCGAAACACAGAAATGGCTCACTTGACAGTGTTCGCCTGAAATTCATTGGAAAATATACCAAGTTTACTGATCTGGATTTTGGGAATTCCCACCATGGATTCGCAGATGGGGATTTGGAGGGACAATTTAACCGTGGTGCAAAAACCATCACTTTTCAGAGCAAAGCCAATGGCAATGATTCCGGAGATGCATCATCTGATGATAACAAGCCGCCTTTTTAGAAACTAAAAATCCTTAGGAGAACCAGGCTTTGGAATGAATTATTCATTCAATGGTTTTTTTTAAGCTTTTAGCTGCAAGCTTTGTCACTGGTCAATAGTCAGAGTGAGCCCTCATGAAATAGGTTGACAGGCTCCCTGCCTAACTACCTAACTACCTATCGACCTAACTACCTATCGACCTAACAACCTATCGACCTAACTAAATAGAAACCCAAAACCCAAGCATCAAAAAGCAAGTAAATCCCAACGATCCAAATTTCAAAAAAAACAAGTTTTGAAATTGATTTATGTTGACTGAAAGTGAAGAACCCGGGTTTATAGACAGGCACTATCTTTTAATCCAATAAAATGGTTCAGATCTTTATTTTCATCACCGCCGATGTTTAACCACCCCGATATGAGGCCACCTATTATCCAAAAATATTTTTTACTATTTATATAATCATAAATCCATTGTTTCCTTCAAATTCTACAGCAAAGATGTTGAGCCATGATTTTTCCCAATGGCAATCTTGCAAAATTTAATATATTTGCATCCGTCAAATGAACAAGGATGTAAACTGAGAGCCGGACATTGTATGCTTCAGGCAGCGTCTTAAAGTTTCATTTGCAATCCTGAAATGTGTTTCCAATTTAATTAATCAGCACTGAAATATGAATTCTGAAGATCTCAACAATCCATTCAAACATCTAAAAAGCGATATTCCTGCAGGTATTGTCGTATTTCTTGTTGCCGTGCCGTTGTGTCTGGGCATTGCCCTGGCATCCGGAGCGCCGCTGTTTTCAGGAATCATTGCCGGCTTCGTCGGCGGTATTATCGTTACCCTCATCAGTGGTTCGCCACTGGGTGTTAGTGGTCCTGCTGCCGGGTTAGCAGTTATTGTTTTGTCCGCCATCAATCAGCTTGGGGCCTATGAGATATTTCTGGTGGCATTGGTTTTTTCGGGGGTGATTCAGATTGTACTGGGAATTGCAAAGGCAGGTATCATCGGATATTATTTTCCGACCTCTGTGATCAAGGGGATGCTGTCTGGTATTGGTATCATCATTATTCTGAAACAAATTCCTCATGCCCTTGGCTATGATTCAAATCCTGGAGATGATTTTGAATTTATCCAGCCGGATGGGGGCACCACTTTATCAGAGATGTATTATGCACTTGAAAACCTGAGTGTTGGTGCTGTAATTATAAGTGTGGTTTCGCTTGCAATTCTGATAGCCTGGGAGCAGAATTTTATTAAAAAGTTAAAATTTTCACAAATTATTCAGGGACCCCTGGTTGTCGTTGTGTTCGGGATTATACTGAACCTGCTTTTTAAGGGTTCAGGAGAAATGGCATTGCGTGCCGACCAGTTGGTGAATATACCTGTTTCTGACTCTTTTGGTGGATTTTTATCACAATTTACTTTCCCTGATTTCAGCCAGGTTTTTAATAAGGAAGTTTACATAATCGCATTTACACTTGCAATTGTTGCCAGTCTTGAAACCCTGCTTTGCGTTGAGGCCACGGATAAGCTCGATCCTGACAAGCGTATTACACCCACTAACAGGGAATTGATTGCTCAGGGAACTGGCAACATTGTTTCCGGATTAATAGGCGGCCTGCCGGTGACCCAGGTTATTGTAAGAAGTTCAGCAAATATCCAGTCTGGGGGTCAAACAAAAATGGCGGCTTTAATCCATGGTATTCTTATACTTGTTTCAGCGATAATGATACCTAATATTCTTAACCTTGTGCCACTGTCAAGTCTCGCTGCGATATTATTTATTGTTGGCTACAAACTCGCCAAACCTGCTACTTTCAAGGAAATGTACACCAGGGGTAAGTCTGAGTTTATACCGTTTATGGTGACGATTCTGGGTATTGTATTTACTGACCTGCTCATTGGTATTACGATGGGGCTTGTGACTGCTATTATGTATATTTTATGGAACAACTACCGTACGCCGTATCATTTTGATCCGGAACAGGTTAAGGAAGGAGATCCGATAAAAATTCATATGGCGGAAGATGTAAGTTTTCTCAATAAGGCAGCTATCATGAATACATTAAATCACCTTCCGGAATCATCAAGTATCATAATCGATGCTTCGGGCGTAAAATCCATTCACCCGGATATACTGGAGATATTTGATGATTTTCACCATAACGCAGAATTAAGGGGGATCGATTTTAAAGTTGTCGGACTTAAAAGCAAGAAGAAGACAGATGTTGTGAAACGATTCAAAAAGGCAGTTGATATAAATAAAAATTTCCAATAAAAGACGCCGCTTAAAAATCGTAGGGCGACATCCGCCCGCACAACAAATACCCGTCAAAGCATCTTTATTGCCGATATACCTCCATCCACGTGCATCACCTGCCCGGTAATCCAGGTTGCCTCGTCAGAAAGCAGAAATGCCGCCATGGAGGCAATGTCATCCGGTTTGCCGATTTTCTGCAGAGGGTGGCGCTTTTCGGATGCGGCAATTTTTTCTTCTGTATTCAGCAATCTCGAAGCAAGGGGCGTTTGGGTAATAGATGGAGCTATGACGTTTACGCGGATTTTTGGCGACAATTCGGCAGCCAGAGCGCGGGCCAATCCCTCAACTGCCCCCTTACTCGCCGCAACGGAGCTGTGAAATGCCATGCCTTGTTGCACCGCAACCGTGCTGAATAATACGATCGATGCAGTTTCTGCCTGCTTCAGCAAAGGCAATGCGTCCTGAATTATCTTTACTGCCCCAAGCACATTGATCTGGAAATCGTGCATAAAATCAGATTGGGATGTGCGGTGGAAAGGTTTCAGATTAATGGTTCCCGGGCAATAAACCAATCCGTCAAGCGATTCGGAAGGAATCTTAAGCGGCACCTCGCCGGTTGAATCGTACTCAATATATTGGACGTTCTGTCCGGAATCTCTTGGATGGGAATGATAAGTCGCAAAAACACTGTGGTGCTTACTTAAAATTCGGGTTAGAGATTCACCAATTCCTGTCGATCCGCCGATTATCAGATAATTCTTTTTCATCTTAAATTTTTATATATAATGACTTGATAAATGCAATTGTTTGACGGCTTTTCAATTATTCCACGCCAACCCGCTCAATTCTTTTGATACTTCATTTAGCCTCACTATTGTCATGTCAATATTTAATGATGGGGGATTTTCTCACGAAGACGCAAAGAATGAATATTTGTATGATTAAAATCTCTTTCTCACCTTCTCTGCGGTTGCACTAATAAATTTCATGCTTTGTCCATGGAAACGAAACAGCTTGCTAATCGATGGAAAATTGAAATGTGGCCTGAAATAAAGCACAAAGACCTTCCGGAATTCAAAAAGACATTTAAAAAAAGAATGAATACATAAATATTGTTCACATGGCACTAACAATTTCATTCGTCTTATTCTAAAAAGTTTTGAGACTGAAGGCAGGGAAGTATTTTTTTAGTATGTTTAAATTATCGTATAAACCCATATAAAAATGAACAGACGCAGTTTTATCGAAAAATCCACATTGAGTACAGCAGCCATGGCAACTGTATTCCATATTCCGACATTTGGCCAGAATAAAAAACTTAGGATAGGTTTGATCGGCGCCGGCTGGTATGGTATGGTGATTACCAAAGCGGCCCTGAAAGTGGGTGGGGTGGAGGTCGTCGCCATTTGCGATGTGGATACCGAGCACCTTAATACCAATGCGGATGAATTGCAGAAACTCCAGGGCACCCGTCCTAAAACTTACAAGGATTATCATGATTTGCTGGATCATAAAGGGCTGCAAGCTGTTTTTATCGGCACACCACCCCAGTGGCATGCATTGCAATTTATAGCTGCATGTGAGAAAGGTTTGGATATTTATTGTGAAAAGCCACTTGCCTACGATGTGCATGAGGGCATCGCGATGATTAAAGCTGCCGAAAAGGCAGGCAACATCGTTCAGATTGGATTTCAAAGAAGGCAAAGCGAGGCTTTCAAAAAAGCAAAGGAACTGATTACGCAGGATGTTGCTGGCAAGGTGCATCAGATCGGCGCACAGATTCACTATAATCCTGTGCTGAAAGATACGAGTGTCCAGGAACCGCCGGCCTCGCTCGATTGGGACACCTGGTGCGGACCTGCGCCAAAGCTCGACTACCGGCCAAATATCGGCCACATGGCATGGAGGCTTGAGAAGGAGTACGGCAATGGTCACCTCGTCGACTGGGGAATTCACCATATCGATACCATCAGAACAATTATGGATTTAGGAATGCCAAATTCCTTTAGCACAACCGGAGGATTTTATGAGCTTGAAGGCAAAATCACGACTCCCGATACGCTTACGGCTATTATGCAATTTGAGAATTGCGCGTTGACCTGGCAGCATCGCCTTTGGGGAACAGGTGATTTGAATACCCAATTTAACAACGGCGTGTTTTTCTATGGAGATAAGGCAACTATATTTGCCGCTGACCGAAAAGTAGTGGTCATGCCGACCGGAAAAGATGCGAAACAGGAAGTTATGGATATTGCCACCGAGGGCATGCAGGAAAACCATGTCGCACATTTTTTAAACGCAGTAAAAGCCAGGGATAAAAAATTGCTGAGTTGTACTACTGACGATGCATTCCAGTCATCGGCGGCGGTTCAGCTTGCAATGATTTCATATGATACCGGAAGTTTGGTACAGTGGGACAATGTGAAAAGGACAGTTTCAAACAATCCTGCTGCAGAAAAAATGCTTGCGCGGCCATACCGCGAACAATACCGAAGACCAGTTATTTGATCGTTTTTCCATGAAGCCAAATTGGCGCTCTTGGTTGAATCAGCTTTAATGGAATAAAAAGGGCTAAAGGATATTCTTAGTATAAGAATCGCTATATTGTTTCTTTTTGACACCCA
>CAYZWN010000269.1:0-5347 GCA_964482185.1 uncultured Roseivirgaceae bacterium | reverse complement strand
GAACCAGATTCAATGTGCGATGCTACCCTGATGATCCCATGGTGGAAACAACCCTTGTGGAGGGCTCTATCAGCTTACACAAGCTAACAAATGAAGGAATGGAGGAAGAGGAAATCATGATGGAGCCAAACCAGCAGGTGATACTTTATAAAGCAAACGATATAACCGAAAAGCGAACAGAACCTTCCTCTGACGGGATGAATGTGTCTGAATTGCAAACGCCAAAGCTTGTTCACGAGAAGCAAATAGATACGAAAAGATTTATTTCATGGAGTTTTGGCAGGCTCAGTTTTACCAATGAAACACTGGAAACGCTCGCATTGACACTCGAGCGAAGGTATAATATTTCCATACATTTTGAAGATGAGGATTTAAAACAATACAGATTTACCGGTCAAATTGAAAATGAAAATATTGATCAGGTAATGACGGCTATTGGCCTTGCGTCTTCGATAGACTATCTTATTAACAATAATGATGTTTGGATTAAGAATAAGACGCGATTGAAAAAGTAAAAATATACTACATTTTATAGGCGTGCTATGAAATATCAATTATATTCAGAATTATTACTAAAATCCATATTATGCAAAAAGCTATACCATGCCAGATTAACCTGCCTCGTACGTTTTTGGCCATACGATTTATCATGTACCTGCTGCTTGCAATGACGATTCAGGTTTCGGCATTTGCATCTTCTCAAACGAACCTTTCGATTGAGGTTAAGGATCAGACAGTTAGGGTGATTCTTGGAAAGATACAGGAACAAAGCAGCTATCGGTTTTTTTACAGCGATGATATGATTGATCTGGATAAGCGGATTTCTCTATCTGTAAAAAATAAGCCTGTTGAAGCTGTAATGGCAGATATCACCCGAAAAGCAAATATCCAGTACAAAATGCTGGAGGACAATCTGATTGTCATATTGCCCTCAGAAACCCAACAAGCCAGGACGGTGACTGGAAAAGTAACAGCCTCAATGGATGGGAGCCCGATACCGGGCGTGAACGTTGTTGTGCAAAATACAGGCACAGGCACAATCACCGATCTGGACGGAAACTACTCTGTTGATGTAGGATCAGAAAATCCCGTTATTGTTTTTTCTTATGTAGGCTATGTAAACGAAGAAATCGAGGTCGGTACACAAAGTATCATCAATGTAATTTTAATAGAGAGCATTGAGTCGCTTGAAGAGATCGTCGTGACCGGCCTCAGCATTGCCCGTGATAAAGAATCATTGGGTTATTCTGTAAGCCAGGTAACCGGAGAAGAGGTGAATCAGGTAAAAGCAGACAATTTTGCAAACGCATTGACAGGCAAGGTGGCCGGCCTTCAAATAACCCAATCTTCCACCGGTGTAGGCGGATCGACAAGGGTAATTTTGCGTGGTATCAGCTCAATTTCCGGCAACAACAGACCCATGTTTGTGATTGATGGTGTGCCCATGCTCTCAGGTTATAATGCCGGAAACAATCCCGATAAGGACGGCGGTGATGCCTTAGCCGACATCAATCCGGATGATATTGAGTCTATTTCGGTCTTAAAAGGCGCCGGAGCAGCCGCCATTTATGGCAGCCGGGGCGCCAATGGTGTTATTCTGATTACAACAAAAAAGGGTGCGGTGAGTAAAGGTTTTAAGGTGGACTTCAACTCATCCTATATGCGTGAAGATCCGTTGGTGCTCCCGGACCTTCAAAATGAATACGGGCAAGGTGGATTGCGAGGCCGATATCCAATCGTGAATCGAAATAATACCGTGCTCGATCATCCGAGCATCTGGAGCTACGGCCCAAAAATGGATGGCAGAACCGTAATCGGATGGACCGGTGAAGATGAAACGTATGAAGCACCGGAAAATCAATTCAAGTATTATTTCCGAACCGGCCAGACTTTTATAAACAATCTGGCGCTGGAGGTAGGAAATCCGAATTCGTCTCTCAGGGTTTCGATTACCGATCAGCATTCCACCGGGATTGTTCCCAACAACAGCTTGTCAAGGCAAACATTTAATACACGGGGATTTACCAGGCAGGGAATTTTCGAGCTGGACGCCAAGGTAACCTACATTCATCACAAAGTAGATAACAGACCAATACTGAGGGAAAGTGGCGGAAATGCACCCCTGAGTCTTTCCCTACTGCCAAGAAACATCAGTGCCCAGAGCCTTGAGGCAAATACGACAGATGAATTTGGAAAAGAGATGACGTGGCTGCGTGACGAGACTTTCGGAAATCCGTACTGGATGCTGAAAAACCAGGGTAATTACGATATCAAAGACAGGTATCAAACCGCCTTTTCTGTGAAGATGAATTTTTCGGATCAATTAAATCTGATGCTGAGGAGCGGGCTCGATCAGGCAACCACCGAGGATAAAAACTGGGTAAATAGCGGAACGCAAACCTCAAACAACGGAAGGGGAAATTACAGCCATTCCATCAGAACCAGTTTTGAATGGAATTCTGATCTGCTGCTTACCTATCAAAACGAAAAAGGACATTTTAGCTATGGCGCAAGTCTAGGTGGTAATTACCGTGTTGATAATTTTAAAGATGTAGGACAGTCGGGTTCCGGATTGCAAATACCTGGTTTTTATAATATCTCGAATATGAGCGAGTATTATACCAATGAGTATTCTTCACAATATGAAATAGCTTCGATATACGGACTTGCTAATGTTTCTTACAGGAATATGCTTTACATGGACTTCACATACCGAAGCGACTGGTCATCCACCCTTCCTGTTGATAATAATCAATTCGATTATTATTCCATCAACACCAGTTGGTTGGTTACAAATACCTTTAACCTCCCGACATCTATCACTTCCTGGAAATTGCGGGGCTCGCTCGCCAAAACCGGCAATGATACCAGTCCCTACCGCCTTGAAAATGTGTACGGAATCCTGCAAATGCCGCTGCCATACAGCATGGTGGGCATACCCGCAGAATTGAAAACCCCTGATTTGCTCCCTGAAATCAACAACACCTGGGAGGTGGGTACCGAGATCGGGTTCTTTAAGAACAGATTGCGGTTGGATATGACTTATTATTACAGTCTGGCAAAAAATCAGATTATGTCTGTGCCCATCCCGATTTCAACATCCTACAGTTCTAAAGTGCTGAATTCCGGTGAAGTACAAAACGATGGAATAGAAATCCAACTGGATGCCGGCATTATCCAGAGCAGAAGCGGCTTTACCTGGGATGCCATGCTGACCTATACAAAGAATAATTCTATTGTAAAAAGCATACATCCTGACCTGAACTCAATTATTCTCAACTCCGCCTGGCATGGCACCATTCAGGCGGTACCGGGCGAGGAATACGGCCTCATTTATGGATATGACTGGAAAAGAGACGAGGCCGGCAACCGGCTAATCGATGCCAATGGCTGGCCAATGCGGGGAGACCTCATTTCACACGGCAGCATCAATCCTGATTACATTTTTGGTTTCAGGAATAAATTCGCCTACAAGGGCATCACGCTGAGTGTGTTGATTGATGGTACCATGGGTTCAGAAATATATTCCTGGGGGAAAACTTATAAAATGCTCTGGGGAACCGATATTGAGACGGTCGAAGGCAGGGAGGAGTGGTTTGCAACCCACAATGAGTTTGGCTTTCCCCTGCCCGGAGTAGAGCCTGGAGGATATGTTTTCGAAGGTGTATTGGAAAGCTCAGGCGCACCCAATACCAAGCCAATATCTGACCCGGCATACAGAGGATATTTACCGTATCGCGAACAAGTCGTTGACGGATCGGTGTTAGATGCCTCGAATATCCGGATTAGAGAAGCCTTCTTAAGCTATAGTTTCCCCTATAAGCTGGTGTCGCGCTGGAAACTGACAAGCCTCGACCTGTCCATAACCGGGCGCAACCTGTACTTTTTTTATAGACCGGCTGATCATATCGATCCGGAAGCAGGGTACAGCAGCGGCAATACCGGAAATGGGATTGAGCAAAGTACTTTGCCCTCAACCAGATCTATTGGTTTCAATTTAAAACTGGGTTTTTAACAGTATGAATTTTAAAAAGAAATTAGCAATGAAAAGATATATATTAAAGTTAGCAGCCATTGCAGCAATTTTTGGACTGAGTGCATGCGATGCGCGATTTGAAGAAATCAATGACAATCCAAACGGTATCACAGATGTCAACCCGGCGCATTTATTTGCTACAGCAGCGCGCAATAGCTTTCGCGCGGGATTAACGGCCTATGAATACCAAATTGCCGGCCAGATGTCTCATTTTTATACCGGAGTATTTGTAGAAAGGTTTATCGACCAATACCTCCAGGATTTATCCGGCAGTACCTACGAAGGTGTGTACAGTTCGGTATATCAAAGCCAACTGAGGTACTACAATGAGATTTTGATGCTCACCCGGCCGGGTGGCGAAAAAGAACATCCTATGCAATATGCAGTCGCAGATGTGATGGCGGTTGTAGCTTTTGCCAAGCTGACTGATGCGTATGGGGATGTTCCATATTTTAATGGAGGACAGGGCAATATGGGCAACCTTCAACCCGCATATGACCCCCAAAAAGACGTTTACTTTGATATGCTGGATAGGCTGGGCAAGGACATTCAAACACTCAAAGAAGCCAATGGAACTGTCGGTTTGATAGGCCAGGATCCGATATTCAATAATAATCCTGATCTCTGGATCCGGTTTGCCAATTCAATCAGGTTGAGATTGGCAATGCGCATCAGGTTTGTTGAGCCGCAGGCTGCCAGGCCCTTTATTGAGGCTGCCCTGGCAGAACCGCTCATCACCTCAAACGCACACAATGCCGTGATGTGGAACTTTGAAGGGGATAACAGCCAGTTATTCAGCCCGTGGTTCGACATGTTCTCATTCTATAAATTCAGAATCAGCGATCGCGTTGTGACGCAACTCAGCTCAACAAGTGATCCACGGCTGCCCATCTACGCCAAACCCATATCTGATGGCACGTACAAGGGCTTCGAGAACGGACTCGTCGAAAGTGTATTTAGCATTGCCATCAACCTTGAGCACTCCTTTCCAGGTGATTATTTCGTTGCAAAGGACGCGCCGCTGTATCTTTTTGATGCCGCTGAGGTTGCATTTCTCAAAGCTGAATGTGCTCTTTTTGGCCTTGGGGGAACAGATGCCAATGCACATTACAGAAACGGGATCGAACTGGCTTTACGCAAAGTAGGCGTAACTAATGAAGATGTTGAAAATTTTCTCGCCACCGAAACTGCCACCTTATCCGGCACCCCGGAAGACCAGTTTGAACAGATATGTACGCAACTATGGCTGGCATTGGCGCCGAATCTGGCAGAAACTTACGCCATGATGCGCAGGACAGGTTATCCTGCCAT
>CAYZWN010000268.1:3056-5386 GCA_964482185.1 uncultured Roseivirgaceae bacterium | reverse complement strand
CCTGACGAGCGGTAGCGGGATCAGGAATCTCATAACCCCGAAAGCACAAACATTCCTGTCCATCCCGCCATCCTTTAATCCTGTTCAGGACTTTCAGTAAACAAAAGATAGGAATTATGCCTGACAAGCATTATGTTTGTTAAGCATAATATATAATGAAGTTTATAAACAGACATAGGGAAATATCCAGGCTTAAAAATGCCTTGAATGCTGATGAAGGCAAACTCATCGTAATCTATGGCCGAAGGCGATGTGGCAAGTCCACCCTGATCAAAAACATGTTGCGAAAGCAGGACATTTACTTTATGGCTCAGCAGACCGATGAAGTGAGCCAGCGAAGCAACCTGGCAAGGAACATAGCAGAACAAATAAAAGGTTTTGATGCGGTGATTTATCCAACATGGCAAGCCTTATTTGCAGCATTAAATCATTCTGTTGAAGCCAACGTAACGCTTTGCCTGGATGAGTTTCCTTATATGGTGAAAAGTTCACCTTCCTTACCCAGTGTTATTCAGCAGATAATGGATGAGCATTTGGCGCCCCGTTTACACATTATTCTTTGTGGCTCATCGCAGCAAATGATGCAGGGTTTGATTTTAGATAGCAGCGAACCGCTATATGGCCGCGCCTCAGAGATAATGAAGATTAAACCACTTGAGGCAGGATGGGTACAACAAGCTCTGGCTTGCGATGCACCTGACGCTGTAAAGGAATATGCTGTATGGGGAGGTGTACCCCGGTATTGGGAATTACGGCTTCAAAAGGATTCATTCGAAGAGGCCGTTAAGTATCATATACTTGACACATATGGCGTGTTGCATGAAGAACCGGGCCGACTGTTTTTGGATGATCTGCGTGAGTCTGTGCAGGCCTATGCGATACTGTCACTGGTAGCCCGGGGATGTCATCGTATATCAGAAATAGCTTCCAGGCTGGGCAAGCCTGCATCCCAGCTATCAAGGCCAATGGATACTGTGATCAATCTGGGTTATGTAAGGAGAGAAGTTCCGTTTGGCGAATTGGAGCAAAAAAGTAAAAGAGGCGTGTATAAGATCAATGACCCGTTTATGCGTTACTACTTCACATATGTAGTCCCAAATATGTCGAGGTTGGAATTGAATATGACTGATCAGGTGTATAGCCGGTTTGAAAATGAACTTAACCAATATGTGTCCTTGGAATGGGAACATTTGTGTCGGAGCAGTGTGCCTGTAGGCGAATGGGACGGTATTGAATTTAATGAAGCAAGACGATGGTGGGGGTATGGCACCGACAGGTCGAAAATGGAGCTGGATGTGGTGGCAGAATCTGTTGATAAAAAATATCTGTTGGCAGGGGAGTGTAAATGGACTGCAAAGGCAGACAATGATAAGCTGATGGGGCAATTACAAAAGAAAGTACAAAATTTGCCCTTTGCCAAAGACAAAAAGGTGATTTATAAAATATTTCTTCCGGAGAATTCATCGCGGTTGCCGGAAGTCGTTGATGCCGGAAACGTAATGAACAGGCTGCGGTTGTGATACGAGGACTATCATTCGCAAAAAAAATCCTGCCACCCCGGCCTGTGGCCCACAGGCCGGAACACATAGAGGAATTATAAAGGTCCGTGTGCCACAGACCTCGGAGTGGGAACAAAAAAAGCCAATAAACCGCGTCATCGCGAGGCCTCGCGAGGCCTTTTTAGGCCGCGGCGATCTGCCGCGGCGATCTGCCGGCTATGTGGCAAATAGCCGGCAGATTGCCAGCCTCGCCGGTCAGGCGGGCCAGCCTGACCGGCTTTGCTCCGCTGAAGCTATGCTGGCAGGCCAACCTGACCGGCAGGCAGGCCTGACGAGCGGTAGCGGGATTAGGAATCTCATGACATGAAGTTGTCTGAACTATGATGCCCATGATTAAATGATGACTATGATTTTCACTCCTTACGTCATTCCTGCGCAGCGCAGGCTTGCGCGCATGGCAGAGCAGGAATCTCATAACTACCACCCCGGCCTGTGGCCCACAGGCCGGCACGCAGGAAGGAGGGTCTGTGTGCCACAGACCTCGGAGTGGGAACAAAAAAAGCCAATAAACCGCGTCATCGCGAGGCCATGGCGATCTGCCGGTTCCGTGGCAAATAGCCGGCAGATTGCCAGCCTGACCGGCTGACAGGCCTGCCTCGCCGGTCAGGCGGGCCCGCCCGCCGGTCAGGCGGGCGTCTTCGCTTCGCCTGTCGGCTTCGCTCATCGCAATGACGGGGGAGATTAAGTTGTCTGGACTATGATCCTCATTCCCATACCGTCATTCCAGCCTAAGGCAGTAGCGTTAGCGAGATCAGGAAACTCATGACATGA
>CAYZWN010000268.1:0-3046 GCA_964482185.1 uncultured Roseivirgaceae bacterium | reverse complement strand
CGATCTGCCGGCTATGTGGCAAATAGCCGGCAGATTGCCCGCCTGACCGGCTGGCAGGCCTGCCTCGCCGGTCAGGCAGGCCTGACGAGCGGTAGCGAGATCAGGAATCTCATAACCCCGAAAGCACAAACATTCTTGTCCCTCCCACCATCCTTTAATCCTGTTCAGGACTATTATCGGCGTCCCTTGCAGGATATACTTTACTTTAACCCGGTAATTTTGTAAGTTTGATGTTGCTTTAACCCGGTAATTCTGTAAGTGTATGTTTATCGAGCGTCAAATAAAAAAGGAAATTGTTCAGCACCTTCAAAAGAAGGAAATCACCGTCATAACAGGCGCCCGCCAGACGGGCAAGACCACCTTGTTGCAGGAAATTCAACAGGAATTGCAGTCAAAGGGAGAAAGCGTGCTTTTTTTGAACCTGGATATTGACAGTCACACCCGGTATTTTCAAACACAGGACGCTTTATTGCAAAAAATACAGCTGGAAATCGGAGAGAAGGGCTACGTGTTTATCGATGAAATACAACGACTAAAAAATGCCGGGCTGTTCATGAAGGGCCTGTACGACCGAAACACCGGGTTTAAATTTGTCCTGACCGGATCCGGAAGCATCGAGTTGAAGGAAAACATTCAGGAATCGCTGGCCGGGAGAAAACGCCTGTTCGAATTGGCGCCGGTAAACTTTACGGAATTTGTCAACTATAAGACCGATTATAAATACCGCGAAAAGATTGCTCTTTTCTTTGAGGTAGAAAAGGAAAGGACGCAAAGCCTCCTTGAAGAGTATCTCAACTTTGGCGGGTACCCACAGGTAGTTACAGAAAACGTGGTAAGCGAAAAACTTTTGCTTATGAATGAAATTTACAAGAGCTACGTTGAAAAAGACCTGGTTTACCTGCTTCATATAGAGCGGCCTGAAACCTTCATAATGCTGATAAAAATCCTGGCTGCCCAAAGTGGGGGCATTATCAATTACAGTCAGTTGGCTTCGCATACGGGCCTTGCTGTGCCGACCTTAAAAAAATACCTTTGGTACGCTGAGAAAACCTTTTGCATACACTATGTTTCTCCCTTTTTTACCAATCCGCTCAAAGAAATTACCAAAGCGCCTGTCTATTTTTTTAATGACCTTGGTTTGCGCAATTATTCCATAGACATGATGGGCAGGCTTTCGGTCAATCCGCAATTTGGCTTCGTGTTTCAGAACTTCGTTTACCAGATGCTCAGGGCAGCGTTGCACTGGAAAAACCACAGTATTCATTTTTGGCGCAATACCGATAAGGCAGAAGTCGATTTTGTCATTAACAGAAACGACAACAACCCCTTGCCTATAGAAGTGAAATACGGCCCTCCGGCTATATCGAGGTCATTCAGAAGTTTTATCGAAAAATACAATCCAACCGAGGCCATGGTGGTGTGCAGGGATGTTGAAAAAGAAGAAAAAGTCAGGGAGACTATGATACGTTTTGTGCCGTTTTACAAGCTACCTGAATATTTCCGGTAAGGATTCTATTCGGACTTTTTTTCCACCCCGGCCTGTGGCCCACAGGCCGGAACACAGGAAGGAGGGTCTGTGTGCCACAGAGCTCGGAGCAGGAATATTCCGATAAATGGCGTAATATTTGGAAAAACAATCCTTATATTACGGTTAATATGAAATCAAGGACATTAACAGCAAAAATCGAGTCGAGGGTTAATTCCCCTCTGGGTAGAATTGTCATCATCACGGGAGCAAGGCAGACTGGAAAAACGACGCTTTTAAAAAAAGCATATCCTGATTATACCTATATATCCTTAGACGACCCTCTGATGAGGCCGCTATATAAAAAACTTACGGCAGCTCAATGGGCAACCAACTATAAAAAAGCAATTTTGGACGAAGTTCAAAAAGAACCTCAGTTGATCGATTCTATAAAAGCAGTGTACGATCAATTCCCTGATCCGAAGTATATCTTAACCGGATCCAGTCAACTCATGCTCATGAAAAACATAAAAGAGAGTCTGGCCGGAAGATGCATTATTGAAGAATTGTACCCCCTGACGATACCCGAAATATTAACTAAGGGGTGGTCAGATAAGCCGGCCCCATCTCTTTTTCAGCAAATACTTACCAGTGGGCACCAACCTGATTTTCTGCCTTCATTCCTGCTGTACCAGGATCATGCTGCGCGCCAGAACGCGTTCGATTATTACCTGCAGTTTGGGGGCTACCCGGCATTGGTAAATGAGTCGCTTTCCGATGCTGACCGGCAATTATGGCTCAAAAACTACTTAAGGACCTACCTGGAGCGTGATATACGTGATCTGGCTGATTTTCAAAACCTGGAGCCTTTTATCAAGCTTCAAAGGATGACCTCACAGCTGACGGGGCAGCTGATAAATTTCTCTTCATTGGCCAGGGAAGCAGCGATAACATCAAAAACTGCTCAAAAATTCATGTATTACCTGGAAATAAGTTACCAGGTTTTACTTTTGCAGCCCTGGTATCGCAATGAATTAAAGAGACTTGTAAAAAGTCCTAAAGTCCATATGCTGGATCCCGGAGTACAGAAGGCCATCATTCAGAAGACCGGGGACCTTACAGGCAGCGAATTTGAAAGCGCTGTCATCGCTGAGCTTTATAAGCAAAGCCAAAATATGGACTTCGAGGCATCGTTTTATCACCTGCGCACCTTCGATGGCCGGGAAGTAGATCTGCTCATAGAGCTTGAAAATGGGTTTGTCGCCATTGAGGTGAAGCAGAGCAGCAGGGTGACCGATGCTGACACCAGAAATTTTAATGCGCTATCGCAATTATTAAATAAACCGCTGTTGTTTTCATTTTTGTTGAGTAACGATACTGACATTAGGAAACTTAAAAATGAAGTGTGGTCCTTACCGGCAGGTTTATTTCTAACCTGATTTGCTTAAAATGCATCGAGTCGCTTGCAGGAGACGCTGATGGGGAGAAACGGCTTCGCTCATCGCAATGACGGGGGAGATTAAGTTGTCTGGAAAATCAACACAGCGTCCTCCGAAGCTTTTTTCAATCACAGTAGCCCTG
>CAYZWN010000267.1:0-5396 GCA_964482185.1 uncultured Roseivirgaceae bacterium | reverse complement strand
ATATCTGTATATTATACAATATATTTGTGCCCTAATTCATCTTCGTAAAGTAGAATTAAGAAAAAAATCCAATACAAATGAAACAGATAAGGCTACTGGTTTTTCTGGCATTTTTTCAAGTATTTTTTATCTCTCAATCATTTCCCCAAACATCACCCAACCAAAAGCGGCCAAAAATTGGGCTGGTACTTAGTGGAGGCGGCGCAAAAGGACTGGCGCATATCGGCATTCTTCGATCGCTGGAGCAGGCCGGACTTCCTCCTGATTATATCACTGGCACAAGCATGGGAAGCATCGTCGGCGCATTGTATGCCCTTGGATATTCGGCAAATGATATAGAAGCGATTGTTGCCACGCTCAACTGGGATATTTTGCTGAGCAACAGAATACCATTGAATGAAATTACATTTGAAGAAAAACAATATTACGGCCGGTACATTGCCGAACTACCGGTTGAAGGCTTGAAGGTCGGACTGCCGCGCGGTTTGATAGACGGCCAAAAGCTATCAGACCTATTGTCCAGGCTGACACGTGCTGCCCACGATATTGAAGATTTTAATGATTTACCCATCCCGTTCGCCTGCATGGCGGCCGATATTGCTACAGGCGAACCTGTACTGCTGTCAAAGGGTTCTCTACCGCAGGCCATTCGTGCGAGCATGGCCATACCCACAGTGTTCACGCCTGTGGAAATTGACGGCAGGCTACTGGTGGATGGCGGTCTTGTACGTAATTTTCCTGTAGAGGAGGTGCTGGCAATGGGCGCAGACATTGTCATTGGCGTGTTTGTGAGCAGCGACCTTAGCCCAAAAGAGGAGTTAAATAATATGATATCCCTGCTTACCCAGTCTGCTTTCGTGACCAGCGCATTCGACACGCGCAAACAGCGCGAAATGGTTGATATTTATATAGAACCAGGCCTGAAGCGCTTCAGCACGGGCAGTTTTAAAGCGTCAGAGCAGATCATTGCAGTTGGCGACAGCGCAGGCGCGGCATTCTATGAAGTATTTAAGAACCTGGCCGATTCTCTTGATCAAATAGGGCCTCCGCGAACAATCCAACCATTACCTGTAAAAAATGAGTATTTGATCAGCGATGTGCGCATAGAAGGCAATAAACAGATATCATCCGCCATCATCAAGGGCAAACTCAGGATAGAAGAGGGGTCAATTCTTTCAATTGATGAAATAGAAAAACACATCGCGCTGCTCTACGGAACAAGGTATTTTGATAAGGTTGAGTATGAAATAACCAAAAACGGCCCGCAAAACGAGATCATCATTAAAGTGAGGGAATCGTCGCCCGGGCAACTGAAGCTGGCAGCATATTATGACTCTGAAAACAATGTCGGCCTCACCGCCAATCTTACATATCGCAACCTGCTGATGCCCTATTCCCGTTCATTGATTGAATTCAACTTTTCAAAAAATCCGATGCTCGATATTAATTTCCTGAAATACTTCGGAAAAAATAAAACCGCGGGCTTGATGCCGGGATACATGTACCGGGAAAATGAGCTGCCTTTTTTCGATGGAGAAATGGAAATTTCCAGGGTCAATGCCAGGTTCTCTGATTTGTACCTGACAATACAGTCCACCTCATTTCAGAACCTGACATTCGGCGGAAAAGTAATGGCTGAATACTCCAATATTACACCCAAAATCGGCGAAGCCGGTCTGGCCATAGAAAGAATTCAAAACAGAAATTTCAGCGCAGAAGTTTTCCTTCAATATAATTCCTTCGACAGACAGTTTTACCCAAGGCGCGGATCTTCGGTCAACATCAGAGCAAAACAGGCATTTGATGTAAAAAACACACTTACAACTGTTGATGATGACTCCTTAGGCACCTCCACTTCAACCGAACGGCAACTCGACCCGTTCTTTGCCCTTGAAATGGATTACACCCAAATTATCAGAGTACATCCAAGATTCTTATTCATACTTAAAAATGCCATGGTTCTCACTACCCTGGGCGATATCTCCTACAACCTGACCGATTATTACTTTATCGGAGGATTCAATCCGTCTAATAAGCATGTTACAGCATTCTGGGGCGTTCAGGACAAGAGGTTCTTCGCGCCCAACTACTATTTGGGCAAGCTTACAGCGCAATGGGAATTTTCTGACAACCTTTTTTTCAGTGGAATCTTTAATTACATTGATGTGCAGTACCCAATGGCCGTGTTTTACGATATAACAGTTAATGACTATCTCGACGGGGAAAAAAGAAGATTAGGTTATGGCCTGTCATTGGGGTATAACAGTTTCCTGGGCCCTATGGCCTTTTCCTGGGCCCGGGATTCGAAATCTTCGAATAATCAGTATAACCTAAATATAGGGTACTGGATACGATAATGACGTTTAGGAGTCATGATTAAGTAACATGTTTATCATTACACTAAGCTGATGTGCGTTGGCTTGAATTAAATTATGATGCAGATAAATCTTGAAAAAGTGTCAGAATGGTGCCACACCAACAGGCACAAAATATTACTGGCCGGGCTTTTCGTTTCTTTCATATTACCCGAAGTAATGGAAACATTGTTTTTATTTAGAGTCCCCTTTCCCATTATCGCGCTCTCATTTATTCTTTCAAGCGTTTTTATAATTAACAAACAAAGAAAGTACACCTCCGCACTGACTATTGTCCTGATCTCCCTCATGGTTATTTGGGCCTTGTATCGCAGTTTGGCAGCCATAGAAACCGCATCTTTCGGATTGCTTTTTGTGTATTTCTGCATTGTATCTTATTTTCTATATCTGGATGTGCTGAAAGCAGAAGAGATCACAGAATCTGTGGTAATAGGTGCTTTTACCGGTTATGTCATGATCGGGATAATATTTTTCTTTGTCTTTACCGCCCTTGATATCAATTATCCTGATACGCTAAGTACTGCCGCGGATACTTCAGCTGAATACAAGGAAATATTCTATTTTAGTTTTGTCACCATTACTACAATAGGGTATGGAGATATCGTACCTGTTTCAGCATTGGGTCAAAAACTTGTCGTATTAGAAGCCGTGTTTGGCCAGTTTTACCTTGCCGCAGTTATGGCTACGATCGTTTCCAAGTTTATAATCCATAGATCTTCAGCTAAATAGTGTATGTGTATGAACTCCAGATCTTCACTTTCAAGCAACAAAAATCAAATTCCAAATCACAACAAAATTCCAAAACTCAATCCGGAATAAACATAAACTGTTTAACTCGTAAAAGTTATCTAAATATTGCGCCCTACGGGCCCATGCAAAATTTCTTTTGAATTGAATTTTTTAAGTTAAAAGGGTAGCTTTGCATTTTTAATAAAACTCGCAATTCATGTCTGCAATAAAGATCCGCTCAGCTTTAATTTCCGTTTATTACAAAGACCATCTCGACCCCATCCTCAGATTGCTCCATAGCCAGGGGGTAAAGCTTTTTTCAACCGGGGGAACACAAAATTTTATCGAAGAACTGGGGCTTCCATGCACCGCAGTTGAGGATCTGACCTCCTATCCTTCGATTCTTGGAGGACGCGTTAAAACCTTGCATCCTAAAGTTTTTGGAGGCATTCTCGCCCGACGCGAAAATGAAAGCGATCAGGAGCAGATGAAGACTTATGACATTCCGTCTATCGATATGGTGGTGGTTGACCTATATCCTTTTGAGGAGACAGTTGCATCGGGCGCTTCAGAGCAGGATATAATTGAGAAAATCGATATTGGTGGCATTTCCCTTATTCGCGCCGCTGCAAAGAATTATAAGGATGTGTTGGTGGTTTCGTCCAGAGAGCAATATGAGGAAACTGAAAAATTGCTAAAATCGCGGAACGGTGAGACCACCCTTGAGCAGAGAAAGCTATTCGCATTGCGTGCTTTTGATATTTCTTCCAACTACGATACGGCGATATTTCAATATCTGAATCAGGCTGAATCCGTTCCGAGTTTTAAAAACAGCACCAGAAACGGAAAAGTGCTCAGATATGGAGAAAATCCACATCAGAAGGGGGTTTTTTATGGGAATTTGAATGATATGTTTGAGCAAATACACGGCAAAGAGCTGTCCTACAACAACCTTGTTGATATCGATGCCTCGGTCTGCCTGATCGAAGAGTTCAGTGATGATCTCCCTGTCGTAGCCATCCTCAAGCATACCAACGCCTGCGGTTGTGCCTCTGGTTCCAGTGTAAAGGAAGCATATCTCAAAGCTTTTGAAGCAGATACCGTTTCGGCCTTTGGAGGTGTGATCATTTCAAATAAAACTGTAGATGCGGATGCAGCGGAAGAATTGAATAAGCTGTTTTTCGAAATACTAACAGCTGCGGATTATACGGAGGAGGCTTTGCAAATCCTGACTCAAAAGAAAAACAGAATATTGCTGAAGAAAAAAGCAAACATGACAAATCAGAAGCAATTCAAGAGTTTGCTCAATGGAGTGATTGAGCAGGACAGAGATCTGAAAATTGATGGGCCTGAGGATTTGGAGCAAGTTACCGAAAGACCGGTAACAGATGAGGAGAAAGCAGCCTTATTGTTTGCTTGCAAGGTATGCAAGCACACAAAATCCAATACGATTGTACTGGCAAAAGAGGGTCAGCTTATTGCGAGTGGCGTCGGGCAGACCTCCAGGGTCGATGCCTTGAAGCAAGCGATTGAAAAAGCCAAATCCTTCGGGCTATCGCTTGATGGAGCCGTAATGGCATCTGACGCATTTTTTCCATTTCCGGACTGTGTGGAAATCGCCCATGGAGCCGGCATCAAGGCCGTGATACAGCCGGGAGGATCTATCCGTGATAAAGATTCGGTTGACTACTGCAATAAGCATAAGATGGCTATGGTCTTTACCGGTATCCGGCACTTTAAACATTAAAAATATTTCAGGTAAGTTTAAAGAGTTTTTTGCACTTATATATATGTTTGCGATTGCTAACTTCCGAACCCGTTTTACTAATTAAACTATATGGGAATATTTGACTTTTTTACCAGTGATATAGCCATAGATCTTGGCACTGCGAATACTTTAATTATTCACAAGGATAAGATCGTGGTAGATGAGCCGTCGATTATTGCCATCGACAAGAACACAAACAAGGTGTTAGCCATTGGTCGCGATGCGATGATGATGCATGAAAAGACCCACGAAAGCATCAAAACCATCCGACCCCTGAAAGATGGCGTCATCGCTGACTTCCACGCTGCCGAGCATATGATCAGGGGAATGATAAAAATGATCGATAACAAACGTCGCTGGCTCCCCACTTCACACAGAATGGTAATTTGCATTCCTTCTGGCATTACTGAAGTTGAAAAAAGAGCGGTCCGTGACTCTGCGGAGCACGCCGGGGCAAAGGAAGTGTATATGATCCACGAACCGATCGCTGCAGCTTTGGGAATAGGCATAGACATCGATCGCCC
>CAYZWN010000266.1:0-5402 GCA_964482185.1 uncultured Roseivirgaceae bacterium | reverse complement strand
CCTTTGCCAAGGCTATTGTGATTGAAAAAAGTCGGAGGACAAAGAGCTGATAGTTTTTTAATCATAGTCATCATTTAATCATGCAAATCCCCGCCTTCACAAAAGTTTCGGCGGGCAGGCCCGCCTTCACAAAAGTTTCGGCGGGCAGGCATAGTTCAGACATCTTCCCGCAAAGAGATTCCTGATCCCGCTACCGCTCGTCAGGCCCGCCTGACCGGCGAGGCTGGCCTGCCAGCATCGCTTTCGCATAGCTTCAGCGGAGCAAAGCCGGTCAGGCTGGAATGACGTAAGGAGTGAAAATCATAGTCATCATTTAATCATTTAAATCATAGTTCAGACAACTTCCTCAATCATGGTCATCATTGAATCATTTAAATCATAGTTCAGACAGTTTGCATCCATCCTGCGCATCAACAGAGCCTGAATCGAGTGAAGGATGACTGTTGCGGTTGGCATAGGTTGACTGGTAAATTGGTCGCTTAAGCTGAACGACAGGGTTATGATAGAGATAAGAGGGCGGTTCATGCTCAATTTAGGAGCATCTCATCAAAATTGTCCGGGTTAATGCAGACAGTCTGACTCGGATGATAGCTATCAACAAATGTTTTTGAAAACGCTGCCCTGGCTTTTCTGATCCATTTAAATTCAAAACCTTTAAATCCTTAAAACCAAATTCCTTTTTCATGCTGTATACATCTTAATTATCATCAATCCATTTGTTACTTCCTTCACGCTTCTAGCTTCCACCTTCATGCTGTCTCTTCTTGTCATTGCTGGAAGATTTAAGCTGGAAGCCAGAAGGGGGGAGCTGGAAGAACACTTGAGCTACAATTCGAGCTTCGACTATTACCAGAACTTTGTCATGCATGGCTTGTTGGTAGATCGGTGAAATGGTGAAACGGTATATCAGCAGATCGGTAGATCAGTGAAACAGTTCAATGGTTCAATGGTTCAAGAGGATAAGTGCTATAAAAATATTGAGACGTGAAAATATTTATCATTCTTGGATTTCGTCAACAATTTCCTTGATTTGAAAAATTAGTTCATCAACTTGGTTTTTGGCAATATCCCACACCAATTCATAGTCAACTCCGAAATAGTGGTGGATAAGCTTATCTCTCATCCCAGCCATTGCCCTCCATTCGATTTAAGGATATTTCATTCTAATCTCATCTGGAACAGCTTTTACGGCTTCGCCAATTATTTCCAAACTTCTCGCAAATGCACGTTTTAACACCTCGTCCTGAAGAAATTGCTCAAGATCAATACCATCCGAAGACTTCCTTATGAAGGTCAATTCAGTAAGTATATGGTTGAAGTACTCAAGGTTAGAGCGAGACATAGGTAACCTCTTTTTCTATCTGTTCTTTTAATAAGGGACTAATAGATTGAAAAGTTAGTACATCAACTTTTCTTTTTAGCAAACCTTCTAAATAATAAACCAATCCAATAAATTTTTTATAGGTCTTTTCCCCTTTTTCAAACTCAACAATCAAATCCACATCGGATGTATCTGTTTGTTCATTTCGAGCATAACTTCCAAATACGCCAAGTAAGCTGATGCCAAAACTTTTAATCTGTGTCCTATTGGCTTGCAAAATATCAAGCAGAATATCCTTTTTCATTATATAATCTAATGCCGGTATAAATTTATGATAATCTATGCAATGTTCAATCCTATAAATTTAGAAAATCGTTTAGCGAATATGACTCAAGTCTTGCTGTCTGTAATTCAAGCTCTAAATATTCCTGCAAGGTGTCACTTCCTCCGTAGATGAGAAATCGTTTAAGTTTCCTGATGAATTGGAATAGGCTACTAAAGATTTTTTCAAAGACTCTCTCTACTTTTACCGGGGCTTCTTCGTTCATGGCATATTGGCAAATCGGTGAAATGGTGAAACGGTATAATAACTAAAAGTTGAAAGCATATTTGAAAAAAAGTAAATCGGTAGATCGGTAAATCGGTTTGTCTTATGCATCATAAATTTGTTCGAGCTTTAATACTATCCAACGTCATTCCTGCCTTGCCGGCTTTGCTGCGAGATGACCGTTTAGTGAGCTTTGATGTTGTATCACAAACTTATAATTGATGACACGTGAATCATAGTCATCATTTAATCATTTAAATCATAGTTCAGACAATTGCCTACCCGTCATTGCGATGAGCCGACCGTTTCAGGGAGGCGAAGATGCGGGCCTGCCAGCATCGCTTTCGCATAGCTTTCGCAACCGCTAAAGCTATTTGCGAACGCGGTCAGCGGAGCAAAGCCGGTCAGGCTGGATGGAGATTTTGGGATACTTATTGGTCATATCTTGCATCAATTCAGAAAACCCAGAAGCCAGAGTGGAATATTTTTGCCAAAGCCAGATTCGATATTGTCGCTTGCAATGTAAGCATCAGACACACCCGCCACCTGTTTGCCTTTTTTGTTTTTCCCTCCAATCTCCAGGACATATTGCTGGTTTACTATCAAATCCCCTTTTGGGGGATAACTAATCTGATATAGTTGCTTTAACTGGTTCACCGCAAATACTTCACGCACCGTCCCATCATTGACGGTACCGGGTGATAAGGCATACATCAGATTTGTATTATCAAGATATATCTTATCCGGCTTGTTTAACACCTGGTTACCCGCTGCCTTTGCACCCAATGTCTGGATGAGTTCCGCCTTTTCCAGGTAGTTGAGATATTTTAAAAGTGTTCGTGGATCTGCAATATGCAATTGTCCTGACAGCTTACTCAGATTTGGGGAGTAGGGAACCGACTCAGCGAGCAGGAAAAATAACTTTTTCAATTTGGAAGATGTTTCAAAACTGATTTCTGAAACTGATGGAATATCTGTTTCCACAATTACATTGATTACATCATTGAGCTGATCGAAATACTGATCTCCTGCCTGCTTTGAAAAGGGATAATATCCATGAATGAGGTATTCCTTAAAATGTGGTAAAATTCTGATCTTTTCCATGACTTCCCGGGCAATCAACATATGATTTTGGATAAGATCGGTAAAGGACACCATATCAAATTTGGCTACATTATTATAGTTCAGGTACTCCCGGAATGAAAGCCCAAACATGCGATACGTCGATTTACGGCGACTTAAATCGCCAATACCCCTGTAAAGCTGTAAAATGGATGATCCTGTATAAACAATAAACAATCCCGGGTAGGAGTCATACAAGTTTTTTAACTCTTGCGACCAGTCGAGCCCTTGCTCTTTATGCGGATATTTATGCACTTCATCCAGTAGCAGATACTTCCCCCCATATTTGAAATATTCATCCGCCAGCTCCGTGAGTTTATGCTTAAAAAACCACGCATTGTCCATTGAGGCATACAATACCTGCTCACCTGCCGACTGCTTTTCCTTTGCATATTGAAGCAGCAGGGTGGTTTTACCAACACCCCTGGAGCCCTTTATTTCTATCAGACGCTGTTCCCAGTTAATTTTATCATACAGCGGCCGAATGTGCCGAATATCAGTATTGAGTATCAACCGGTTACTAATCTCAGTGAGATATTGCATGCTTTCCGATGTTTCTATAATGCATACGCCCTGCAATATGCATAAAATATGTAACGCAATCCATTATTTATGCTTAAATACATGTAACATATTACATATATTTAGGCTGAGCCTAACTTGAAAGGGCCACATTCGCAATCAGATTTTCCTGTTAGGAAATCCTTTGGCTTTCTTTAAAATATCCACATTGCCATCCGTACTGCCACCATCCACGATGATGTGCTCCCGGTTGTCGTAGTCCTGGCTGAGCACTGACCGGATGGTACGCCTGTCCGCCGGGCGGGCTTGTCCGCCGGACAGGCGGGCCCGCTCGATGTATTGGTCCGAGTTGAACGATGGGGTGATGATGGAAATAAGGGGTCAAGAATCTATTGAATCAGCCATTTCCAGAGTGGTAGTATATGTATCTTCTTCCCGCCGACTATGAACTCTTCCTCATGATCGTTGCATATCAAAAAACTTTCCGGCACCTTCAGATAGGTCATCGCTTCTACAAGCCCGTTGATTTCCCTGCTGAGCGTTTGTTTGTCAGGGGTATCATAGCTGACGTTGAACAGATGGATGCTTTCATAATCCTTTGCGACAAAATCCACTTCCTGTCTGCCTTTAAAGTAATGAACAGTCTCATATCTCCTAATGAGCTCAAGGAAAACTGTATTCTCAAATATTCTCCCAATATTAAAGGTGTTGGAGAACAAATGGTTCAGGCCAATATCCACAGAATATACCTTGCTGTAATTGCGGTTTTTCTCCCGCAAATTGTCTGTGAACATGCTGACTGGAAAAATTATGAAGGCATCGTTCAGGTATTCCAGGTATTGGAACAGCGTATTTTTAGAAACAGCCATACCCTGTGATTTAAAGTCATTATAGCACTTGGTGATACTCACGGGGTTGCTCATGTTAACCAACAGAAATCGCACAAAGTGTTTAATCAGCATATGGTTGCTGATGTTGTACCGCTCGATCAGATCCTTATAGATGATGAGGTCAAAATAATCCTGCAAGGCCTTGAACCGCAATGGCTGGCTGAATTCAGTAAGTTCGGGAAAAGCAGTAGAACTAAGATATTGCTCCAACTGATTTACCAGGCTGGCTTTTGCACCAGAAGAGTGGGCATCAGCCCATGAGTGACCGCGCACACGAAGGTATTCCTTGAAACTATATGGGAAAATAGTGAAGGACAATGATCTGCCGCGCAGCGCGGTAGCCAGGTCTTTACTCAACAATTTGGATGATGATCCGGTCAGGTAAATCCTGCATTTTTCCGTATCATAGACCCGCCGAATAAACGTTTCCCACCCCGGCGCATTCTGAACTTCATCAAAAAAGAAATATACCTGTTCGCTTTTTTTTCCAGGAAAAAGTTCATAATAAGCTTCGATATATTGCGAGAGGCGCTCTATTGAAACAGGGAAAAAACGGTCATCTTCAAGATTGAGATAAGTCAGGTTTTCTTTTGGTATCGTGGCTCGCAACTGTTTTATAATCGAAAAGAGTAGGTATGTCTTTCCGGTACGCCGGGCACCGACTATCGAAACGATTTTGGAAATATTGGTAGGTATATCATACGCTCGCGGATGTACTTCTTCCAATTCGCGACTGATGAAATCAGCTATAATAGACTTAAATAGCGCCTTCATTTAGTTCCTTTGTAAAGGGACAAATATACTTGTTTTTGTCCTTTATCAAAAACCCAACCTTTGTTCAGGTTTTCCCTGGTTCCACCATAAGTAGCGATATGCTCCCAGTTGTTGTAGTTCTGGCAAAGCACCGATTGAATGGCCCGCCTGACCGGCGGGCAGGCACTCCTACGGCGGGCAGGCACTCCTACGGCGGGCAGGCACTCCTACGGCGGGCAGGCACTCC
>CAYZWN010000265.1:0-5402 GCA_964482185.1 uncultured Roseivirgaceae bacterium | reverse complement strand
AGTATTTGATCGAATGTGGGTGGATTCCGTTCATAGATCATCTGTTCCTTCATGGTATTATAATCTGCTTTCCAGGCGCTCAGTACCTCATCCGGAGGTATGGGATTTATATGTTGCGGGGCATGCAAGTTGTAATCTACGCCTCCTACCTTATTGAATTTTTGCCGGTGTGTTACAATGGTTTGATACAATTCCGGATTTTTAAGTGCACTATCCATGTAACCCGCCTTGACCAGGTTGACAATATCATATAAATGACGACTGAATCTTTCAATCCGCATCTTTTCCTTTGGACGGTGAAATTCTTCGTGCAATAAGAACACCTTTTCTAAAAATGTGCGTTCAGGATTTACGGTCGGAATGGCAATTGGTGCCTCCGCAAATTTCTGACCCGGATACTGCTCATCCAGTAGGGAGGCAAAAGTCTGTACAGAAAATGGCTCCATCAGCGAACGGCAACCAATTTCAATTTTTATTGGCGGCAATACATATCCCGGAGGCTCGATCACGTTTGGGTAGTGTATTAAGATGGTCCGATCCCGATCGCTATCCTCACCTGCTTCTATTTCCAATCGCACTCCGGCTCCAGTAAACCCTTTTTCTTTAAGCAATTCTTCCAGTTCCGGGAACAATTCGGTATCAATGTATTTTCCTGACTTTTTTCGCAGTGTCCTGCCCTGGGTGGTGGTCAGTTCTCCGGTGAAACCGAAAAATTCTCTTCCTACAGCCAGGTCTATATCTTCAGAAAATCTATCAATAAGCTTCCAGGCCTTGCTTAACGATGTTCCTCCTTTAAAAACCAGGTGATCTCTGAGTGAGGTTTCAAACATGACAGAAAGAGTCTGAACTACCCACCAATCTTTTTCCACTACATAAGCTGACATACCCGTATTTTCCCCAATCTGGGTATAAGCTCTGCGCTTGGTTTCAGAAGGCACTTGCAGCCACTCAATCATTGTTCTCTGGTTTAAGCGCCTTGCGCATGATGATTCTGATCCATTCCGGTGCCAGTTTTATATCGTGTTCCAAATGATAGGGTTCCTCCTTTTTCAGTTGCTTTACAATAATGTCTATTTCACTGCTTGTCACCTTGTCTTTGCCTATCTCCTTTAATGCCTGTATGGCCAAACTGCTTACCTTTCCTATGGCTGCCAGGTTCCTGGGCGTGGTTCTTTTAAATTTAATGGTCCTTCTTCCAAGGTTTATCTTCCTGGCAGTACCATTGGTAAGATAAACTGCATTGATTGGAACCTGGGTAGATAAACCCAACGCATTCATGGCCATAGCCCCTGTGGGTATTATTTTTGTCTTATCGCGTCTCCTTATCGCTTCTGCTATCGCTTCTGTTCCAGGCTGAACAGGTCCAAGTATTGGATCCTCTACCGGTCGGGCATAAATACCTCTTGCTACACGCACTATTTCTTCTTTGGCTGCCAAACGTTCCAATGCTTTAGCAACTGCTTTTGCTGTTCCATATGCTATAAAATCATCTGTAAAAAACAGCGTACCCCTCCTGGCTTTACTTATCTTTACAAGTATCTTATCATCAGTGCTTTGCATCGCTTTTTATTTATATATATGTCGCAAATATAGACTACTTTTGCGACATTATTATCTCCATTGCCATCTTTATCAGCCTCTCCATCATTCCAGGAAGCTCTTCCTCACTCCTACTCTTTAAATCCCTCACTGATTTCCCCCCACTCGCCACCTCTTATTTCATGAGCCCTTTATGAGCCCTTTCTATAATTGCTAACTTACTATATATCTGCTTATTGTGTCATTCTATTTAGGAATGCCCCTAAATTATGAGCCCTTTATGAGTCCATTCTACTATATGCAACCTCCAGGATACAACAGCTTAATATCCCCTCTCCAGGTAATATCCCAGTATCTTTCACCTACTACATCATCGCTATCGCCTACTTCTATTAACATTCTATCAACATTTAATGTCTTATTTCACGTAGTAATGTTGATAGAGTACCTTCTCCATCTCTTCTCTCCTGTTGCTGATATTGTGTGCTTCTGGACCATCTTATCCAAATGACTTTTTAACTTTCTCTTATGAATTTCCCTCCCTATCCTATGTTGAATTTCGCTGATTGAGCTATTAGGATAGGTTTTTAAGTCAATGTAAATTAGTTCGTCTAACCGGTGGTCCTCTATTTGTTTAAGATTGGTTCGCCCCCGAAAATTTGTTTTTCTTAGCCATGCCGGGTTAATAAAATACTCAACTCCTTTGGTTTTACCTTTAGACTGAATAATGCCCAATTCAGGAAGCCTTCCGAGCCAATCACGGATGGCATTTTGCTGAGGGAGATTTAATATGGCATTGAACTCCAAAGCTGAAATAGATGTGTGCTGAGCAATTAAACCCAAACAAATTAATTCTCGCTGACGTAATTGAAATTCATCATTTATACGATTAATGAAGGCAATAATTTCTTCTTTACTAATCCGTTTCTTTACCGTGACATAAAAACGATCATCACCTTCAGCAGGAATTGGCAATTGCTTTCCGTTCGAAAGTAGTATTTCGTACATTCGGTCATAACCAGAACCTTCCCGTTCCATCAATTTTAAATCAAAGAAAACTTTTGCCAGGTGCTCATTTCTACGAATTGTTTTATGTAAAATATTCTGTGGAGTGACACCAATTGGCAAAAGCCCCGGGTTATGAATTTCCAATCTGTCCGGGTAAAGATTAATAAAAATATCCCCTCTTGTAGTGTATGGACGATGCACCAATGCATTGGCCAATAATTCCCGGACCAGGGGTTCTTCATAATTGGGTATAAACTTCCGAAATAGACCATCTGACACCTCGATACCTTCTTTCCAATCAGGAATCTGGGCCCAAACTGCTTCAATCAGTTCTTTTGGATTGAGCGTAAAGTCATCCCATACCAATTTGTTTACGCGTTGTCCACCCTCATCATATTTTAAGAATTGAATAGTGGGTGCGTAGAGTAACTTTGCCCGGTAATTACGTTCGCCAATCCACAGCACCCCAAGGTTGGTTAAATGATCTCCTTCAGCAAATAAGTAGTAATCTAATAACTCATCAGTTGTTTTTGATTTGACAAAGGGCGTAACCCGCTCAGAGGCCTTAATTTCATCAATAAATTGGTACAACTTGACAGAATCATACTGTGAACGATGAACGGATTTAACCAACTTTGTCTCCCAGATAAAAGATGGTTTATCAGTAAGCAGTCTTATGAGTTCATCAGGTGGCAGTGGATTACAGGTATCTGAAACCCGGTAATAGTATTTGCCATCGGTTGTGGAAGCAATCGTGGATGCGCTGGGCAAAACCAGGAGCTCAATAAATTCCCCGCCATTTTCTGCTGTTTTAATTTGCGGGATTGTGGCCACATTGATGGTGAGCTCAGCTATACGCTTTTGAATACGGGCAGGCAGGGCCGGCTCGATTTTTTGCTTTGCGGGAGGTAACTCTTCCTTGTCTTCAATTCCGATCTGTATCATGCCACCTCTTACGTTGGCAAAGCATACACAGTCCTTTGCCAGTTCGTTCCAATCGGCGGTTTTCCCCTGTACTTTTCTCAGTGACTTTTTTTCAATGTATTGAGTTTCATTCATTATTTACAGCTTATAATAAATCTGTTCTCATTAATGCCATTTCAATCTTTGTTCTATTAATTTTCTTAATGATGTATTCACCTGCTCAGGAGTCTTAACCACATAGTCCCTTGCCTTTTCCAATGTTTCTCCGATCAGTGAACTCAAGTAGCTAATTGCATTTTCTTCCGAGTATTCCATTCCGGTTTTGTCTTTAAAATTTACCCCAAGGTCGGTCCAGATTACCTTACTGAAACCTTTGGCTTCAGCCCAGGCTCTGATTATTTTTTCAACACTGGCAATTTTACAATTCGACTTCTCGCCGTTAATAAAACCGATAGGTCGGCTAGAAGGACATCGCTCTCTTATTTGCAAATTTTCAATAGCACCACCTATACTTATACCTGTCTCCATGGTATTCCAAAGCACTTGAACCGGGGACGCGTCTTTTTTCAATACCAGGGTAAATCTTCCATCACCGGAAATTCTGGCAAATTCAACCGGAAGAAAAGGCCCGTCCGATCGCCATCGTTCCACTATTTGCAATTCTCGCGGATCCCAGATAAGTGACCCCCAACCAAGGACTACAATTCTACTCACTGATAATCTCCTTAATATTGTGGTAATCTGTTAATAATTCATCCAGCTTTGTGATTGATAGCTCATTGTCAAGTAGTAATTTGACAGGATGCATGATCGTATTTCTAACTTGAGTATACAGACCATCGGGTGAAAACTTCTTAGTGTATTTGCCCAATTTCTTATAAGGCGGATCCAGATCATTCAAAAATTTAGACAGTACAATTCCTACAGTTTGTAAATAGAAATAGTTAAAGAGGTCAACATCGATATTTTTTAGCTTGTCATCTTCGAATTTTTTGATTATTTCAATCACATGCAGGTCGGAAGATGATTTTAATATTGATTCGATTTGATCCATTTCTATCTGATTTTTCAACAGATTGGATACAGATTTTTCCAAGTCAGAGAGGATATAAAATAAATAATTCTGGACAGCCTGGCAATTGAGATTAATGTACGAGATCAATCCAAGCACCTGCTTAAAATCTGTCAAAAAGAAAAAATGCCTTTGCTCTTCTTTGAAAATACGGATCAAATCCGAAAGTGAGGTTCTGTAATAAATACCTTCTTTCAGATTTATTTTATTTCGATTCAGTGCTGAATAATCATTCCGATTTCTGGTACAGAAATATTCGTTAAATAATCCGTTCTTATCTATAATCGGAATTACGTCAAACCTATTTTCCTGCATTTTCTGCAGTGCCGCTTGCTCATTTTCACCGTCTACGAAAACCCAATCCCATTTATTTATACCAATATGTGCTGCTATTACATCTATTGACGGATCATATTTAAAATGTGATTTTATATTCATCTCACTCCACTTTAATAATCTCATACTCATTCTCGCCGAGCCGGAAATGATACCCGGCCTTGCGATTGAGCATGGCGAGGGAGAGCTGGCTGGTGATTTTGATGGGCTGGTAGCCGATGACCTGCTGGACTGATGTATCATCTTTCACGATGATAAAGTGGAAGGTTTTGCCCACAGTGATATTTTTCACTTCGATCCTTGAGTTTATCGTGACTTCTCTGCCCGGCGTCTGCGTTGGTTCCTGCTCAAAAAGCCGCGACTGGTTTGGCGCTACAGGTTTTGCCTTTGGCGGATACGGCATGAGATATTCGGCTGCCTGTGGTATTGGTTTTTCGACAGGTTTAGGAAGTGGCACAATGATCTTGGGCTCTTCGGATTTTGCGGCTTCCTGTTCCGGTAGCGGGGTGAACAAATCTTCGCG
>CAYZWN010000264.1:0-5435 GCA_964482185.1 uncultured Roseivirgaceae bacterium | reverse complement strand
CAGCGTTTCGATACCAAGTGATAAAGGTGTAACGTCCAGCAGAAGCACATCTTTGACTTCACCTGTTAATACACCACCCTGAATGGCAGCGCCTATTGCGACCACCTCATCCGGATTTACACCTTTTGATGGTTTTTTACCAAAAAAGGCCTCCACAGATTCCTGGATTTTTGGTATTCTTGTCGATCCGCCGACAAGGATGACATCATCAATATCTGATGCAGTCATACCGGCATCCTGCAGGGCTTTGCGACATGGCTCAAGGGTGCGCTGCACAAGAGCATCTGTCAGTTGTTCGAATTTCGCCCTGGACAGATTTCTCACCAGGTGTTTTGGAATGCCGTCAACCGGCATGATATAAGGAAGATTTATTTCTGTGCTGGTAGAGCTTGAGAGCTCAATTTTTGCCTTTTCAGCAGCCTCCTTTAATCTTTGTAGCGCCATAGGATCTTTTCTAAGGTCTATGTTTTCGTCCTTCAGAAATTCTTCCGCAAGCCAGTCAATGATTTTTGAGTCGAAGTCATCTCCGCCAAGGTGCACATCGCCATTGGTTGATTTTACTTCGAAAACGCCATCTCCCAGTTCGAGGATGGAAATATCAAAGGTTCCGCCACCGAGGTCGAAAACTGCGATTTTGATATCTTTATTCTTTTTATCCATACCATAGGCCAGTGCTGCAGCAGTTGGTTCATTGATGATCCGTTTTACTTCAAGTCCTGCAATCTGCCCGGCTTCTTTGGTGGCCTGCCTTTCGGCGTCATTGAAGTATGCAGGAACGGTGATCACTGCTTCAGAAACGGTTGTACCCAGGTAGTCTTCGGCAGTAGATTTCATTTTCTGAAGTACCATGGCGGAGATTTCCTGTGGTGTGTAGAGGCGATCCCCGATGCGCACCCGAACTGTGTCGTTGTTTCCTTTTTCAACTTTGTACGACATGTTCTTTCTTTCTTCGCTCACTTCGGAGTGTTTTTTACCCATAAACCGCTTTATCGAGCTGATTGTATTCTGTGGGTTTGTAATTGCCTGGCGTTTTGCCGGATCTCCTACTTTTCTTTCACCATTGCCGTTATCGAGGAAAGCAACTATAGAAGGCGTGGTTCTTCTGCCTTCGCTGTTTGGAATTACAACAGGTTCGTTACCTTCCATCACCGCCACGCAGGAGTTGGTGGTGCCCAGGTCTATTCCTATTATTTTGCCCATATCTTTATTTTTTATATTGTGAATGTTTCAAATCATTTTTACTTGAACTAACAATGGTTATGCCAACCGAATAAACCATACAATTGGGTGTCATTATGTCAGTAAGACTTTAATTTGGACAGATGTTGAATGTCAGAAGCAGGATGATTGTCAGGTATTATAATACAATTTCAGGAGTCTTCTTGCAGCAGTGATGGCAGGTATTTGCCTGTCTTTAATTTCTTCTTCGAGTGCGGAAACGGATTCACTGATTATTTTATCAGCATAAAAATGCTGTTTGAGCGAATAGACGATGATATCATGCATCCATTCGACATTTTGAAATTGCCGGTTTCTGAAAAAAAGTTCTTTTTCTTTCATGAATGAAGAGAATTTTTCGATGACTTTCCAGATATCATCCAGCCCTTCGTTGGTCATCGCAGAGCAGGTAAGTACGGTTGGGTACCATCCGCTTTCTGATGGCGGGAAAAGATGCAGGGCGTTTTTATATTCTCTTTGAGCACGTTCGCATTTAGCTTTGTTGTCGCCATCGGCTTTGGTAATGGCAATGGCATCTGCCATCTCCATAATCCCTTTTTTAATGCCTTGCAGTTCATCGCCGGCGCCCGCGAGCATGAGAAGCAGAAAAAAATCCACCATGCCCTTGACAGTTGTTTCGGATTGCCCGACTCCCACTGTTTCTATAAAGATCACCTCATGACCTGCGGCTTCACACAACAACATGGTTTCACGTGTTTTGGTACTGACACCACCCAAAGCGCTTCCTGAAGCTGAAGGCCTGATGTATGCCAATGGATCCACTGCCAGATTTGACATACGTGTTTTGTCGCCAAGGATGCTGCCTTTTGAGCGCTGACTGCTTGGATCAATTGCAAGGACGGCGAGCTTTTTGCCACTTGCCGTGATGCGCTTACCGAAAGATTCGATAAAGGTACTTTTCCCTACACCGGGAACACCTGTAATCCCGATACGAATTGAATTTCCCGTGTATGGCAGAATATCTTCCAGTACTTTTTCCGCGAGAAGATGATCGGTTTCCAGGGTGCTTTCAACCAGTGTGATGGCCTTGCTCAATATGATTTTATCACCTTTTAAGACACCATTTGCGTATTCATCGGCACTTAGTCGTTTCTTTTTCTTATACATGTTATAGCACCCCGTTTGTGTCGCAAGTAAGGTTTTTTTAAAAAAAGGCGGAAATGTGGGGTCAACTTTTTTTAGGTTTTGATCTTTTTCAGATTAATGGCGCAAACCGGTCATCCATGATCAACAAAGGAGTGATATTTGACTCATTTTTAGGAACGGGACTCATCCTTGTTCTGATCCTCCTTTTCGAAGTTTTTACCTTTTTTGCCGAGTTTACCTTCCTCGATCCGATAGGTGATGCTATTGGAGATGTGGAGATTACCGATCTGGTTTTCTCACAAATGCGTGAAACTCCCAGGGCTGACACAACAGTAGTGTTGGTCAACATAGGAGAGCTTTCAAGGCGCGAAATAGCACATCAACTGAACATTGTCAACGAATATGAGCCGGCAGTTGTTGGCATGGACAGTTATTTCTGGGAGCTAAAGGAAGATTCTATAGGGGATGTATTGTTAAACCGGGCACTTTCTGACATCGAAAATCTGGTAATGGTCAACAAACTTATCTACAATCCATCAGTCGAAAGTTATAATACCATCAGGTACTCGCATCCAAATTTTAACCTTGGCACAAGTGGATTTGCAAATCTCGAAAGCAATGCTGAAAAGCAGTATCAATTCAAAGTATGCAGGTCATTTCCGCCGGTAAGATCCGTTGATGGTGTAATTGAGAAGTCATTCGCAGTGAAACTTATTGAGGCTTATGATCCGGGAAAGGCAGAAAGATTTCTGAAGCGGAAAAAGGAGTATGAAATTATCAACTACCGCGGTAATATTAACGATTTTGGCCAGACAAGATTTGGAGGCAGGTTTATGGCGCTGGACGTCGCGGATGTTTTTGAAAAGCGGTTTAAACCGGAAGTAATCAAAGATAAAATTGTCATCTTCGGATTTCTTGGCAAGGATTTCAACGATAAATCGTGGGAGGACCGCTTTTACACACCGCTCAACATTGATTATGTCGGCCGCTCAAATCCCGACATGTTTGGCGCCGTGATACATGCAAATATAGTTTCAATGATTTTGAATGAGGCGTATATCGGGCAGCAATCGCGGTTTTCTACCTTGCTCGTAGCGCTTATTATTTGTTTTTCTATCACACTCGTCTTTACAATTATTTACAAGAGGTTGCCTCAGTGGTATGACGGCCTGACCAAAAGCCTGCAGATGATTATCATCCTTCTATTGCTGACCCTGAATGTATTTATTTTCCATTGGTTTCAATATAAACCCAACCTCACGCTGGCAGTAATCATTGTTGCGCTATCCGGCGATACCCTCGAGGTGTTTTATGGATTGGTGAAAAACATTTTTAGTCGGGGAGGCAGGCAATTAATTTTCAAAGTCTATAACAATAAATGACAGAATATGAGAAAGTTGACATTTATTTCAGCATTTGTTTTGGTTGCAATGCAACTAATCGCACAGAATAGCGGATTAACAGTTATTCTGAATAAAGGACACAATACCCATATTTCCGCTAATACGTCCAATAGTGTTTTACTGGGCACCACGCTAAAAGGTGACGACAGAGTAACGATAGGGGCAAACGGCTACATGGCGCTGCTTGATAAAGCGAGTGGTCTTACAATCGAGTTGGAGGATGCCGGCACCTATCAGGTTGCGGACCTGCATAAAAAGCTCGCCGGCCAGCCTAATTCTGCGCTCTCAAAATACGGTAAGTACCTGGCCGGTAAGCTCATGCCGGATGATGACAATAGTCAGAACCTCAATGTAACCGGGGCAGTAGAACGCGGTGAAGAAGGATTTATAAATGTCTATTTCCCGAAGGTGACGGAAGTCTATAGCGATCAGCTTTTAATCGCCTGGCAGAGCGTGGACGACATGGATCATTATCAGCTGACAATCAAAAATCACAGAGACGAAATCGTATCCCGTGTCCGGGTAAAAGGCAACAAATATGTGCTTTCTTTCAAAGAATTGCCATACAGGGACATGAAGTTACTAAGCTTCAATATTCAGGGTGAGGGAAAATCGGTGTTTTTGTCAAAAGATTATGGAATAAAGCGTATGCCGGAAAGTGAGCGCAGAGATATTGATGCGGAATTCAAAAATATAACGGCGCTGGCACAGAATGATAACGTGCTGGGTAAGTTACTCATTGCTTCTTTTTTTGAAGAGCACAAACTTTTGGCAGATGCCCTTGCGTACTATGATCAGGCATCGACCATTGCACCGGACGCTTCAGGATTCAACCAGCTCTATCACAATTTTCTAAGCAGAAATAATCTTAAGTAAACATTTAAGCCTTTACATGACCCCAGTTTTCACCAGATCTGATTCTGTTCAGCTGCGTATGTGTAATACCAAACCTTTTTGCAATCATGGAAAGCCGTGTTTTATGGGTTTTGAGTAATCTTTTAATCACACGGACATCCGTTTCACTCAGCTTATAGCCGGTTGTGCGGCGCCTGAGTACTTCAGGATTTTTATTATTGTGGCAGATTAACTCCTTCTCCGTTGCCCACCTCAGATTATAGATGGCGTTGTTTTGCTTATCGTAATCGAGATGGATTACAAAATGCTGTTCTTTGTTATCCTTTTCCAGCAAAGTTTCTGCTACCAGGCGATGCACATAATGCTGGCGAGTCATGTCTTTCCCGAATTTCACGGTAATACAACGGTATCCGTTCACATTTCCGCCTCTAAGTATTCTGCCATGATCTTTATCGATGGCAAAACTCCTGATCCGGCCCAAATGAGAAACTTCATATTTGTCGTGGGGTAGATTTGTCTCAAAATCAATTTCCTGCCACCTTTCGGCTTTATAGGTCATATCCATGTTAAGAGCAATAAAAAATTAGGATTAAAAATGAGTTTGAAAAATGAGCGGTAAACGCTCTTATTTATAATAGAATGCAATTTGAATCAAAATAATTCCCAAATACTTGAAATATTAATGTCTAACCGGAATTTGAAGGTCAACAACCATGTCGGCAGAAAAATATTTAACATTTACGCGGCAACACTGTTATAGATACTTTAAAATCAAAACCATGTATTTAATAATATCAGGCACCAACCGGAAACCATCGGTGTCAATAAAAGTCGCTCAGCAATATGCAGACA
>CAYZWN010000263.1:0-5456 GCA_964482185.1 uncultured Roseivirgaceae bacterium | reverse complement strand
GGCGCAGCGAAGGGGTGAGCATACCATGTTTCGCCTTCATTTACAACCTTGTTCAAACAAGGGAGGATTTATGGAAAAGAAGCAGAACCACCGTTATTTGATTATTTTAACGCATTACCTTTAAGTGGTTGTTGGTATGAAGAGCCGTGTGAGGTGAGAGTCTCACGCACGGTTCTGTGGGAAGGTAGGGGTGAAATTCCCCCGCCTGACCCGATTACCGGGCATTGTAAAAAGATAAAAAAAAAGAAATATGAGCATAGAAAACATTAGGCAATTCATAAAAGAAAAAGCAGAGCAATTCGGTGCTAAGACAGATAACGAATTTAATAAACCGTTCGTTGAAAGAAACAATACTGGACAGGAAGCACTGAAAGACAACGGAGCGTATTTTGGTTTTATACACCCAGAGGAAGAAGCATCTGGTCCTTTTCACGATTTTTCACTGACAATTTTTCCAAACGACCAAAATAAACCGTGGTTAATATGTCTTGGAATTGGCTCCAGTGGTTTCAAAAATGACTACGAACTTGCAACCTATCCAGGACTTAGAAGATTGTTTTCAAAGCTGACTAATGAAAGAGGATTTTGTAAATCTGACTTTTCAGACATCGAAACTAGTCTACCAAAATCAATCACTGGTAGCCTAGATTTACAGCACATAAAAAACACAATTAAAACTTACACCAAAGTTTTACCGACCTGCCAAATAGTTGACGACCCAGAAAGCAAAGAAGGAAAGCAAATTATTGCAGCCTTTGTCGCAGGTTATGCGAAGCTAAGAGATTGGCCTTCTAACAAAGACCATCGGAAAGCAGTTTCAGAAGCTTTAGAGCCATTTTTAAAAACAGAAACAACTGATGATTCGGAAGAAGTAAAAAATCTCTTGAACGAAAGAAAGTACATCGTTCTTCAAGGGCCTCCTGGAACTGGAAAAACAAGGACTGCAAAAAGTGTTTCTAACAAAATAGGTGCAAAAACATTCTTCACTCAATTTCACGCAGAAACAAGTTTTTCAGATTTTATTTTTGGAATTCGACCTGATACAGCAAATGAAGAACTGAGATACAAAGAAAATTTAGGCAGCTTTTCACGGGCCTTAAAATATGCCATAGACCATAGCAATGAAAAAGTCATCTTGATTATTGATGAAATAAACAGAGCTAATCTTTCGAATGTATTGGGACCAATCTTTTATCTATTCGAACATAAAATGGATGTCTCGAATGTTGAGATTGAAATCGCTCCCAATTTCAAAGTAAACAAATTGCCTGACAACTTTTCTGTAATTGCCACAATGAATACAGCAGACAGAAGCTTGGCTGTTGTAGACTTTGCACTAAGAAGACGCTTTGCCTGGTACACACTCAAACCCACAGCAATAAAGTCGAAACAGTTTTTTAATGAAGACTTTAGCAGAATTCAAGAAATATTTGACTGGTATGCCTCAAGCACTGAATTAAACTTACAACACGGACAAGGCTACTTTATTGCTGATTCCGAAGACGAAATGATGAATCGTATTCGTTATGAAATATTCCCTTTGATTAAAGAATATCTTCGAGAAGGACTATTGCGAAATGCTAAAGAAGAGTTCAATAACTATTTCTCGACAAGAATAAATATATCTCTTTTCGAATGACAAAGCCATTAGATGTTTTTTGTGAAATCCCTTGCTTAACTGAACAATCAAAACAGTTAGGTGGGATTGCTTTGCAAAAAAAATGGTTCAAATCAGCAGACAAAAGAATTATTGGCCAATACCTGCAGAAATTTATAGACTACAACTCTGAGCAATTTAAATTTCTTGGTGTTCAACCTTATGTAATAGGGTCAGACCAAAGCACAGCTTTAACTTTCCGTTCATCTGGTTTCATTGGTTCTATACCATTGAGAGCTTCTGACACGGGAAAGCAAATCGGTGATTTTGTAGTTATGCCCAGGTTTACCGGGCGTGATAGATTTGAGGACTACATCGAAATTCTAAACTTACTAGGAACTGAAATTAGTCCAGAGGTTATTGATAGTTTACCATTAGCATCAGGTAAGAATTTTAGACCACCATTGTATTTAGAGGCTGTTAAATTCATAGCAGCTCTTGAGAAGCTGACAATGAGGCCGTGGAGAAAGTTTGACAATATTGAAAAAGTTTCAAGTCAGCCATCTGGTCAAATTAATTGGACAAAATACATTAACAACGGATACAAAGTTGAGAACAGTTTAAGATTTCCGGTAAGTACAAATATTTTGAGTGAGTTTCATACTGAATATTCTGAAATCAGATATGTCTTTGATATTTGTAAAACTGAACTATTTTCAGCAAATACACCACAAAGAATTAAGAGTACATTACGAAACAAATTGAGTTTCCTTGAAGAACGTTTGTATCATCATAAACCAAAAGCAACTAACAAAATCATAATCCGGTTTTCCGACAGTCCCAATGTCAAATCCTGCAAGGAACAAGCCAATAGAATTTTAAACTTTAACCTTGTAGACAGTACCGCTTGGCGTGTTGACTTCTCAGATGTATTCGAAAAATTCATTCAACATATTTTTAAGGAGGCTGCAAAAGAAACTGGCGGAAGACTTTACTCAAATTTTAAGTTTCATTCTAGGACTTCAAAACATTACTCCTGGGAACTAAAACATATTGAGCCGGACGCAATTTTTCAAAAAGAGAATGTTTTGGTTTTTATTGACGCCAAATACAAATCTAATTTATACAACAAGTTTGACCAAAGTGAATTACTGAAAGAAGACCACAGACACGACTTACATCAAATAATGGCTTACTCATCATTCAGTAAGACAGATTTTAAATTCGGTTTTCTCTGCTATCCATCGGACCAAATCGAAATAAAAAGCATTCAGTATAAAAATGGTATAAACGAAGCGTCAAATACGATATTGATTTTAGGAGTCCCATTAAAAAAAGACAGCATTATCGAAACAAAACGACTTTTGACAAATGAACTTAACGATATTGAAATAAGAACAACGACCCAGTAACATGCGGTATAGTTAATTGCCGGTGCAGTGCGTATTCGAGCGGCACAGCTCGTATCAAAAGTAGTTGTAACTTGATAGGAAAGTGCTTCGAAATCGGCAACTAACCATACCGCCGACCGTTACCTGCAACCCCAAGAAATAGAGGATTTTAAACAAAAAATTGTAATATGAAAACCAAAAAAATTATTCAATTAGCATTAATTACCATGTTGACTATATCTTTTACAGCATGCAATTTCAGTGAAACAAAAAATACAGGTGATTCATTAGATGGTTTACCAATTGATTCAGTTAGAGCAATCGCAAAAGATGCATATATCTATGCCTATCCAATGGCAGATGCTTATCGTATTGAGTATGCTTATTTTATTGATGAAACAAATCCCGAATACAAAGCACCTTTAAATCAATTAAAAAATATTGCGCAGGTCTTCACTCCAGAAGATAAAGCGGTTCAAACGCCTAATTCTGACACCCCTTATTCAATGGCAGGACTGGATTTGCGAACAGAGCCAATGGTGTTATCTGTGCCTGAAATTGAAGAAAATCGTTATTTTAGTTTCCAACTAATAGATCAGTATACTTTCAATTTCGACTATATAGGTAGCAGAACCACAGGAAATAACGAGGGTTCATATATGATTGCAGGCCCTAACTGGAATGGAGAAACTCCCGAGGGTATCAAAAAAGTGTTTAAATCTGAAACGGAATTTGTACTCGTAATTGGTAGAACACAGCTTTTTAATAAAGCTGACCTTGCTAAGGTTAAAGAAATTCAGGCGGCTTACAAGTTAGAACCCCTTTCTTCATTTTTAAATACAACGGCTCCACAAAGTGCTGTTGAAATTGATCGCAAGGCCAGACTTCCTGAACGATTACAGAACAAGTCCTATGACAACATTAACGTTATCAACCCGCTATCTTCAGAGTTGGAGAAAAAATCCATTGAGACCTTAAACATCTTAAATTTCCTCCTTAAGTTTTGCCCAACCCATCCTTCAGAAAAAGATTTAATGGCGCGCTTTGCAAAGATTGGAATTGGTGCAGGCAAATCAATTGACACTACACAATTATCTCCTGAGGTGGTTACAGCCATGAAAGCGGGTATTCAAGATGCCTGGACTAAGGATTTTGCAATGTTCAAGGAACAAGTAGATGCTGGAGAAGTTACTTCGGGAGATGTATTTGGGACGCGTGAATACCTAAATAATAATTATCTCTATCGCATGGGAGCCGCTGTTTTAGGAATATTTGGCAACTCGAAACACGAAGCCATGTACCCACTTTATACCAATGATGCCGAGGGTGAGAAATTAGACGCCTCTAAAAACAACTATACCTTGCACTTTAGTGCAGACGAATTACCCCCGGTAAATGCATTCTGGTCTTTAACAATGTATGAATTACCATCGAGTTTACTGGTTGATAATCCAATAGATCGGTACTTGCTGAACTCACCCATGCTGCCAGATTTTAAGCGTGACCAAGACGGAGGAATAACGTTCTATATTCAAAATACTTCACCTGGAAAAGACAAGGAAGCAAACTGGTTGCCGGCCCCTAATGGCCCGTTTATGGCTGTACTCAGACTGTATTGGCCTAAAGAAAGTGCTTTAGATGGAACTTGGAAAAACCCACCTTTGAAGGTGATAAAAAAATAAATGAAATGGAAATTGAAAAAGTTGAACCAGACCGTCTGAACGCATTAAGCGATGGTGTCATTGCTATCGCTTTAACATTACTTGTGTTGGGAATAGATATCCCAACTGACCATGATTTTAACAAAGACAACTTGGTTTCATTTTTAATTAAGTTGGAACCAGGGCTAATAGCCTATCTGACAAGCTTTCTTATTGTTGCAATCTATTGGATTATGCATCATCGAATTTTTACTGTACTGAAATATGTAAATCAAAGAATTATAATCCTCAACTTGATTTTTTTGTTTTCAATATCCTTGGTGCCTTTTATTTCGAAACTGAAATCTTTATACCGTTTTGATTCCGTAGTCGTTGGGATTTTTGCACTCGCTCATATTATAACCGGAGTCATTCTATATAGCGTCTGGAACTATGTAAAATCTCATAATGAACTACTCAAGGCGCCCTTAGACAAGCACAAGAACAGATATGTTACTATTAAGGTTTTGACTATTCCACTTGTTTGTGCTCTTGCTGTGCCCGTTGCCGTAATTAATATTCATGTCGGCACATATTTTTTCATGATAATACCTATTCTTTATGCGGTATTACCAAATTGGGGAAAGTAAAGATTGGATTAGCATAAAAGTAATATGTCACCCAGTGGATCGATCAGATAAAAAAATTAAGAATGGCAGCAGGTAACAGCGGTTTGGCGTAATGGCGGTCGCTGTGCTTCGTATGACAGTTTAGTGGTAGGTTCAAGTGCAGTTCTTCGATTGAACTTTTGTGCTAAAAATCCGCCAC
>CAYZWN010000262.1:0-5458 GCA_964482185.1 uncultured Roseivirgaceae bacterium | reverse complement strand
CAATAATGTATATTTTTGCGTTCCAAAATTCAAATAGTTATGGTTGAGAAACAATTCAGAGAAGTGATAAGGGATGCCATGTCAGAAGAAATGAGACGGGACCCAAACGTATTCCTGATGGGGGAGGAAGTTGCTGAATACAATGGTGCATACAAGGCCAGCCAGGGAATGCTGGATGAGTTTGGCCCGGAGCGCGTCCTGGATACACCTATTTCTGAATTGGGATTTTCCGGTCTTGGTGTTGGCGCTGCCATGAATGGACTAAGACCAATTATCGAATTTATGACATTCAATTTTTCGCTGGTTGCCATTGACCAAATCATCAATGCCGCAGCAAAAATAAAATCCATGTCCGGCGGGCAATTCAACGTGCCTATCGTCTTTAGAGGCCCTACCGGCAATGCAGGCCAACTTGGCGCGCAACATTCTCAAAACTTTGAAAACTGGTATGCAAATACGCCTGGTCTCAAAGTGATAGTTCCGTCTAACCCGTATGATGCCAAAGGATTGCTTAAATCGGCAATACGAGATGATGACCCGGTTATTTTTATGGAATCGGAACTGATGTACGGTGACCGGGCTATGGTTCCCGAAGACGAATACCTTATCCCAATCGGTGAAGCCGAGATCGTTAAGGATGGTAATGATGTCACCCTCGTTTCCTTTGGGAAAATGATGAAAATTGCATCTGACACAGCTAAAGAACTTGAAAAAGAGGATATTTCAGTCGAACTCATCGACCTTCGGACTGTCAGGCCACTGGATTATGCCACAATTGTTAATTCAGTAAAGAAGACCAACCGGCTTGTCATTGTTGAAGAGGCATGGCCAATGGCTTCAATATCTACTGATATCTCTCACCACGTGCAAAGGCATGCCTTCGACTATCTCGACGCACCGGTTATGCGGATTAATTCGAAAGATGTTCCTTTGGCCTACGCCCCAACCCTGGTAGAGGCATCGTTACCAAGCGTAAAAAGAACAATCGAGGCTATTAAATCAGTATTATACGTTTAAAAAACGCTACTTATTCCAGCTGCAAATAGCATCAAGGTAATCGGCTGAGCCATCCCTAAGCCATCCATCAAGTTGCGAGACTTCTTTCAATTGTTGTCCCCTCATTCTTGACACCTCAAAATATCTGCACTCCAGCTCTGGCAGAGCAGTCATATCGCCCCAAAGTTTCTCAAACTGGGTAACCGGGAAAATATCTTCCTGACCCTTGCCCCATCTCTTTTTTACACTTTTAATGGTGATATAAGTCGGCATACGTCTGGCCATCATCCTTACTGCTTCCCTCATTAAATCCCCGTCATTAAGCTGATCACGCCTGATCTGAAAAGCCGTCAATAGTTTATCAATATTGACCCAGGTGGTGCTCGTATTATAATAACTCAAATCAAATTCTATCTTTTCGTCTGGCAACGCCAGGCCTTCAACCAACCTCACCACACCATTAATTCTGGCCAGCCCGCCTCCCCGATCTTCAATATTCCTTGAAATAACTTCCGTAGATAAGGCAGCGCCATTGGCAATATGCATCCCGAATATTCCCGGGTCTGCGTTTGCGCCAAGCGTATCAATATTGTGTACCATCAGGTATCGGACATTCGGATGATCTTTGAGTAATTGGTGCAAGGTGCCGTTCAACAACAGATTGGGAACTTCATACCAGTGGCCAACCGGGTGAACGCATTGATTGGGAATGTTATCGGTATAATCACTACCCTCGCCTGAAACTATAGCCCAGTTAATCAAAGCATTGTTCAGGCTTTCCTGCATTTTTTGTTGCTGCTCGTCGAGTATTTGCTGTGGCATTTCCTCCCATTCAAATCGCAAATCACGCGCCATGGGTATGGTACGAAGCCCAATCATTTTTCCCTGAGACAAATACACTGAACCATCATAGCTAAAATTGCTTTCCCGATCGAGGGAATTATTAATTGCATGATAGGTCAGGTATGATGTTGTAAATACGTGGGGGAGTGGCTTACCACATATTTCGCCAGTCCTGTTTGATTTGGAAAGATGCGCTTCGACAAAATTTCTATGTCTTCCCCGTATTTTTGCAAATGGATTGAGTGACTTAACCACCCCTGCACCTTTTGTCCACCGGCTACCGGCTCCACCAGCTAGTGATACAATGGCGAGCTCTCCCTGTCGCAGTGCGTCCATGCCAATTTCATGGAAGTTTTTAGGGACTTCAATTGCCGAATCAACATCTTCTAGCTCAACATCAGTGATTTTAGTATTTACGGGCAGCCTGTTTTGGGCCAATCCGATTCTCCCGCTCCTGAGATCCATCTTTAATTGATTGTGGAAAACAGGATCAAATCCATTTTCTTCCAGCAGCTTTTCGAGTGTTTGGAGCGATTCCTCCCCTGCATTAACCTGAGGAATCATCCTGTCAAACAAGGTCGCCACAAAAGAAGCATACTCAGCTCTGGTTTTACAGGCTACACCGAGTTGTTCCAATTCTTTTCGCTTTACCAATGGCATGGCCTGCATTTCCTGTTTTAAAAGGGCTGGTACCCTGATAGCATAATACCCGGTAGGCATCAGCGCAGAAGTCTTTTGTTTCAGACCGGCAAAAGTACCCTTCTCATTAATAGAAAAATCATATACCACGGGATCCATGGCAAATGGTACCGCATTTTCGAATTCTTTTTTCAACGCACTCATCAGTTCCTGAATGTAGATTTGCGCCTGCTCCTTCTTCCTTGGATCGAAAATAAAACCCATACCGCCTCCTGACATGCCACCCAGCATCCAAAAACCCCAGAAATCTTCTCCAAACTTTTCTTTCACACCGCGAATGATCATCTCCGTGTACATATTGCTCGCCCAGGGAATAATTGACTGAATGGGGCCGTCGAAATTCTTCTGTGTAAACTCGCCGATACCTTTGATATCGCCTGCTTGCAGTTTATCGACCAGTATGTGGAAAATATCAATGGCTTTTTTTCTGGATTCCCACTCCCTTTCCGAGCGCAGCAAATACTTTTCAGTCACCATTTCCAGAATTGGTCCGACATCCTGGGCCATGCCTCCGTGAACCAACACGAGAGAATTTTGTAATGCATCTCTGGTTTTTTGGCCCACCCGTTCGGGCCCCAACACGCTATGGATGGGTAGTAGTCTGCCTTTGCTTATGCCATATTCGGGATCGCCTTCACCAGCCAACACCCCCTGAATCAATTTAATACCCGGCCATACGCCACCCGAATCCTGCCAGCCACCACCTGATCCCCCAATCCACTCGCCGAGAATTGCCCTTGCAGCCACGAGGCGCCGTTCGTGTTCAAGGAGCTGCCCTGACATAGCGCTCGTCTGACCGGTGGCTCTCATGCACACTGCAATTAAAGAAGCCAGAAGATTGGTTGAAACGGCCAGTCTTGAACCCTTTGGTATGCCATTAACCTGGGAAACGATTTCGATGCCATAACCCGGGCCTGTAATTTGAGCCATCAGTTCAGCTACAGAGATGTTCGCACCCTCCATTGCAGGTGGCACAATGCCGGAGGCAATCACTGCGGCTTTCAGAAGACCTGTATAATCCTTGGCGAAATCAAATACATCAGCAAGTTGACTTATATCACACGTTACACCCAAATCGATGCTTGTCAATCTGAGTACGGGTTCATCAATAACCCTAAGAAATGTTTCGATAGGCGGTCCGGGCTTTTCATTTTCTTTGCCTATTACACTTAAATCAACTGAGATATTTATGACATTGGCGCCCTCCGGATAGTCCATGCCCAGAAAAAAAATATCACTCCACCCACTGTGGCTGATATCCATTCTTACGGGTGTCAACTCATGGAGAACCGGATAAAGCCCCGTCGATGGATCAGGCAAGCGCAGTATCTCGTTGACTCTTAGCGGATGATCATGAGGATGGCCTACACGGAACATCCACTGATTTCCGGGAATGGAGCGTACACTTTTACGCACCTGATCAGCCAAAGTCTGAAATGCAAGTTTTTTATATGCTTCCGCCAATGCGGAAGAAACGCCAGTGATTGGGCCTTTCTTCTTCTGAATACTTAATAATATCTCAATCGCTTCTTCAAACCTCCTACTCAGTATATGTTCGTATGCTTCATAGGGTAAGCCGGACTTGTCATACATCCCGGCTTTTTCAGGCACTGAAAACCGATGTATTGAATACAAAAAAAACAGGGCACGAACTTTATCATACAGGTTGTTGCTCGCATGACGAAAGCCCTCCAGTGTATCTGCTTCTTCAATGAGTTCGTCCATTGTCATGTTGTCGCATGCTCTCTCAAGAGGCAAATTCCTGATTACAGGATCATCAGCGAGGATTATGTCGAGTAGTTTTCCCATACTATCGCTCTTTTGCCAGTTCCCTGGAAGTAAATAATTCGAGAAGTTCTGAAAGTAGCTGATCACGATCATGGCCACTCAGGGCGAGGGCAATTTGCGCTTTTAACAAACCGTATTTTGTTCCGACATCATACCGCCAATCCTGTTTTTCCATAGCCAGGTATTGTTCTCTGGATGCGAGTTCGTTGAGAGCACCTGAAAGATTTAAGGTTTCGCCTTTCGCGAGGGATTCCAGTTTATCACCTAATATTTTAAAAATAGCCGGGGTGAGTACATGCATCCCAAAAAAACACAAATAGTGACCTGCCCGTAGGCCTGGAACAAATAATTCCTGCTCTGCAAGTGTAGGCGTTGGTTTTTCGATAACTTTCTCAATTTTGTATAAATCACCAGAGGCGCTCAAACGCTTGCCACCTACTACGCCGTAGTTGGGCATACTGCTTTCCCGAATCGCATTGACCGCAGAAACCGAGCAGCCATCTTTTTCGGCCAGTGCTACCAATTGTGCTGCACAACCTTTTTGGTTTTTGCTCACATACAGATGGTCTCCCACAAGGTGCAGAAAGGGCTCATTGCCCACAAATGATTCCGCACAATAAATAGCATGGCCATAGCCAAGTTGTTGATCCTGTGGAATAAAAATCAGATATCTTGAATAGTCGCCAATTACATCTCTGTAAGCATGTTCATCCCCGGGGAAGACCACGCAGGCGATTTTCGAAATACCGGCATTAAGTATTTCTTCAATTAGTATTTCTAAAACGGATTTCTCTTTTCCATCCCTGTCGATGAGTGTCTGGAGCGGTAGCTTTCGTTGTTTGGCACCAGCGCAGGTAATCACAGCTTTGTTCACTTTCATTTGTGTAAAAATTAATCTTGGAGTATTATTTTAATTTCATCATGTCATTAAATCACGAAGGTACCCGGGTAATTCTGTTTCTTAACGAATCTGGCGCAATGAATAATTGACTTCATCTCATTCGGGTATCAGGAAATGACCTCAGGATGGTATCGGAACCCTGAATTTAAAAGTTGTCCCTTCACGCCACTTACTTTCAGCCCATATTTCACCGCCGTTCATTTCTACAAACTCCTTGCAAAGAATCAGCCC
>CAYZWN010000261.1:0-5461 GCA_964482185.1 uncultured Roseivirgaceae bacterium | reverse complement strand
CTATTACGTTGCATGCCCATTGTCACAAATCAGCCGTTCCCGTTGCACGTTCCCTGTCACTTTGAGGCTGCCTGAGAGCTGCTCAGGGCCCCTGGTTCACTTGGCGGGCTGTCTCGGGTAGGATTCGCCCTGCGTACCCCTTGAGCAAAAAAGAAGCCCAGCGGTGTTCTAGCACCGTGGGCTTCATAACTCATTCCGCCGACGCGTCTTGGAATTGACAACCCTTTCGCGTCGCCGGACTCGCAGGTGAATGCGATGCCTCAATCATACCCCACAGCTTCCGGGCGATCCAGACCGTTTATTTGCACCCCCTACAAAGCCGGTCCCAAAGGCCGGATTGTGGCGGAGATGCCGAATTGCTGCCCCACGCAGGCCTGCAGTACCGGAGGGGCGACTGCGTGCGCTATCTGGCTCGATCACGAGCGGCAGCGCAAGACCGGTCCACCCCACCCGCTGGCCGTGGCCTGCTGCAGCACGCACGACGTGGCGTTCACGCTGTATCCGCCGGGCTACGGGCCCTATCAGCGCCAGCCGGTGCTGCGGCTGTCATACGACGGCTCGCCAATCCGCGGGGATGAGCACAATGACGAGCAGCGCAAGGACTTCGCCGGCACGGTCTTCGAGGCGGCGCTGGATGCCCGGGACGGCGTCGCATGGGCCCGCCGGTCTGCCCCTGAGGCAACGGATGCACCGGAACGCTACTGGGCCGGCCAGGGGCGTCACCTGCGTCGCACCGCCCGTCTCATGGGTGTGGCGGCGGAGCTGAGCGATCGCGTGCGGGAGTCCATCGCCCGGGTGTTGTCGGTTGTGCTGCTGGACTTGCGCGAAGGATCGCGGTCAACCGGCTACCGGGCCATCGGCAAAGCGGTATGCTCGGTGTTGGCCCGCGTTCGCGGAGGCGCACGGCGGGCATTTTATCTGCTCGTTTGCGGTGCGGTGACGGGCGATTGGGGCGAGCCGCTGCTGTGGGATCCAAAGCGTCGCAAGCTTGAACGATCACCGTTCCCCAGGTGTGGAACGGGCACAGGGCCCTGAGCCAGCGAAGTCCTGAATTGACCCACGAATTTGGGACATCGCGGAGCATCGCGATCGCTCATAAGCTCTGCAACCATGAGCGATCGAGCGAATCACTCCAGCGCGGCGCTGTTCCGGTTCACTGTGGTGTCTCAAGTGCTGGCGCGCATGCACGGCGGCGAGCCGCTCGCAGAGGCGATATGCGCTGTGGCCCGGGTTGATCATGTCCGATGGGACGGCGTGGTCCGGCTCGTCTCAGAGCGGTCGATTCGCCGCTGGGTTGCGGCGTATGAATCCAACGGCATGGATGGGCTTGAGCCGAAGACCCGTTCGCTGGAGATTACAGCGAATGTCCTGCCGGTCGAGTTCCGCGAGTTCCTGGTTCGCGAGAAGCTCAAGGACCACGCGGCATCGATTCCCGAGGTGATTCGGCGGGCTGTCGAGCACGGCATCCTTCTGGATGATCACGGTCTGGATCGCAGCACGGTCTACCGCACAGCCCGGCGGCTTGGCTTGCCCCTGGCTCGCCGCAAGCAGGCCAAGGACCGCGACTCGCGGCGATTCGCCTTCCCGCACCGTATGGACATGGTGCTGTGTGACGGCAAGCACTTCCGTGCCGGCGAGCAGCGCAAGAAGCGCGTGGCGCTGTTCTTCATCGACGATGCCACCCGCTACATTCTGCACGTCGTGGTCGGCACGTCTGAGACCGCCGCCTTGTTCCAGCGTGGGTTGTACGAATGCCTGACCCGGCACGGCTACATGTCGGTGCTGTACCTCGACCGTGGTCCGGGCTTCATCGCCGAAGACACGGTGGACGTGATCGGCAATCTCAACATACCGCTCATTCACGGCGAGGCCGGCTACAAGGAGGGACGCGGCAAAGTCGAGCGGTTCAACCAAACGGTGAACGCCGATGTCCTGCGCGGTCTGGTTGGCCGGCCCGATATCGATCCAGCCTGCGGTGCCCTCGAGCTGCGGCTGGGACACTATGTCCACAAGGTCTATGCCCATCGCCCGCACGAGAGCCTGGCTGGCAAAACCCCCGCTGAGCGATTCACGGATGATACCAGGCCGCTGCGCTTCCCGGAGGATCACGCCGAATTGGAGCGTAAGTTCCAACTCTCATTCAACCGCCGGGTGTCCACCGATCATGTGGTCTCGGTCGATGGTATCGAATACGAGATGCCACGCGGTTACGCCGGCACCAAAGTCACGCTGCATCGCAAAGTACTGATCGGGACCATCCACTTCGTCCACCAGGGCAAACTGATCGAACTTCAGCCGGTCGATCGGGCGGCCAACGCACACGCCCAGCGCGCCCGCGACAGCCGTGATGACGAAGTGCAGCCCATGCCGCCGATCACGGCGGCCGAACTGTCGTTCAGCCGCGACTTCCAACCGATTATCGACGCTGATGGCGGATTCAGCGCAACTTCCGACGACGATGATTCCACGGAGACCCACCCATGAAGATCAAGGACTACCGCAGCCGATTCGGCTTCCACGCCTATCCGTTCACGCGCGAGATCGGCCATCAGGACCGCTTCGCGCTCGATGACTTCGACGAAGCGATCGAGGCCATGTTGAGCACGCTGGATGCCCGCATGTCGTGCGCCCTGATCGCCCCGGCCGGCACCGGCAAGACCTCGGTGCTGCGGACCGTGGTCGCCCGCCTGCCCGAGGCTCGCTACCGCACGCATTACGTCAAGGTCACCAGTCTGTCCAAGCGCGACATGTGCCGCGAGATCGCCCACGCCATCGGACTGGAGCCAGCGGGGACATACCCGACCCTGGTCCGGCACCTGCAGGAGCGCTTCAACCACACGGCCGGCAGCGAGGGCCTGCGCCCGGTGCTGATCCTGGATGAAGCCCACGATCTGCGGCCCGACACCCTGGCCATGGTCCGGGTGCTGACCAACTTCGACATGGACAGCAAGCTCGTGGTCAGCATCGTCCTGGCCGGTCAGCCCCGGCTGCGCGACGTGCTCCGCCGCGACGACCTGATCGATGTGGCCGGCCGCCTGTCCCATTACGCGACGCTCCGGCTGCTGTCGCGCGACGAGATCACGCGCTACGTCGAGCACCGCTGCACCATCGCCGGCGCCGTCGAGGTTCCCTTCGACAAGGAGGCCGTCGATGCGTTGTACGAAATCGGCCGTGGCAATCTCCGGGCCACCGACGAGCTCGCCCGCAAGGCGCTGGAGATGGCTCACCGGGCCGATCATGCGATCTGCGGCGCCGCCCACGTCGCCCAGGCCAGAAAGCTGGTAGTCCCATGATTGCCGTCAACGACGAGTGTCTGCCGGTCCGACACGTAGCCGACCTCGAGCAGCAGCTTGAGCAGGACCAGTGGCTGATCGAGGAATTGTGGGGCCGGTCGGCCATCGGTCTGATTGGCGGAGCGCCCAAGTGCTGCAAGACATGGTTAGGCCTGGATATGGCACTCAGTGTTGCCTCGGGCACACCGGCGATCGGCCACTTCCGGGTGTGCGCCACCGGACCGGCGCTGATCTACCTGGCCGAGGACGCCCTCCCGCAGGTCCGGGCGCGCATCGAGGCCATCTGCCGGCACCGCGAACTGGCGCTGCCAGATCTGAACCTGCATGTCATCACCGCACCGGTCCTGCGCTTGGACCTGCCCGGTGACCAGCAGCGCCTGGCCCGGACCATCGAACAACTGAAGCCTTCCATCGTCCTGCTGGACCCGCTGGTGCGCATGCACCGCCTGGACGAGAACAGCGCCAGCGAGATCTCCGGCCTGCTCGGGTACATCCGCGATCTGCAGCGCAGCTACGACGTCGCCGTCGTTCTGGTCCATCACGCCAGCAAAAAGCAGCGATCTCAGCCGGGACAGGCCCTGCGTGGATCGAGCGACCTGCACGCCATCGGCGACAGCAACCTGTATCTTGCTCGACGCGGTGAACAGATCGTGCTGACCATCGAGCATCGCTCGGCGCCGGCACCGCAGCCGATGACCATCGCACTGTCCGCCGCCGCCGACAACAGCTCCATTCATCTGCGACTGTGTGAGCCGGACAACAGTAACGGGGCCGACGTTACGCTCGACCGCCAGATCCTGCAATTGCTCGCCGGCGAACAGGGTGAACTCAGCAAAGCCGAGATCCGAGCCCGGCTGCGCGTGCAAAACCAGAGACTCGGCAATTGCCTCAACGAGCTCGAACGTCAGGAAACGATCCGCCGCACCGCCGGCGGGTGGTGTCTGGCGGAATCGTAGCTCAACCTGGCTAGAATGCGGAAAGGCCCATGACCGAAGATAGCCTCCGTCGCCGCGCCAACGCTGTCCGTGACGTCACCTTGGAAGCGGTGTTGGCACTCCGCGGTGCCGTACAGGACCGCCACGATCCGCGTAAATGGCACACAGAACGGGGCCCACTGTCTGTCTCAGCCTGCCGGTTCATGAATTGGCGATTGGGCCGCGGCGGCGGAGGTGCCATCGATCTGGTCATGCATCTCGGTGCGATGGATTGCGATGCGGCGGTGACGTGGTTGGAGCAGCATCTGGCCTTGAGCCCAGTTGTTCTAACCATGGCCACCGCCGCATCTCTTACCCCAACGACTGCCAAACGGCTGCAGTTACCAATCCGAAGCCATGACCATTGGAATCGAGTGCAGCAGTACCTCACACGATGCCGCCTTCTGGAGCCAGAAGTACTCGGAACACTCCAGGAATCCGGCTGGCTGTACGCCGACAGCCGGGCAAACGCAGTGTTCCTGTTGATCGCCGGAAACACGAGCCAGCCGGTCGGAGCCGAGCTTCGCGGCATCGGACCATACCGGTGGCGCGGAATGGCGCCCGGGAGCCGTAAGAATGCCGGCTACTTCTGGGTCGGACCACGAACTTCCAGAACCATCGTTCTCTGTGAGTCAGCCATCGATGCAATCAGTTGCTTCCAGATCCATCCTGACTACATCTGCATATCGACGTCGGGCGTGCGAGCGAATCCGGCCTGGCTGGGCGAACTCCTCAGCCATGGCTATCGCATCTATTGCGGGTTCGACAGCGACGAACCCGGGGAGATCGCGGCCCACGAAATGATCGCCCGCAATCCAGCCGTGCAGCGCCTGCTGCCACCCGCCCACGACTGGAACGACGCGCTCGCAGGCCGTCATGCCATCGCCTGATCACAAATCGGACCCATTCGCCCCTCACCACAAGGCCTGAGCTGAGCTGAGGCAACACTACTTATTCTCTTCCAAGTAGTTCTCCAGGGCCATTCCTCAGGCGCTAATGCCGACGTCCGAGGGATACATCCGACGTTCCGTTCCCGCATTCATAGGGGGCGCCGGGGAACGGAACGACGCCTTGGTGGGGCTTTTTTGCCAAATTCAATGCAACGAGACGGGCCTGTGGGGATGCAACGCAACACAGAAGTAGCAAGACCGAAGATGGCACGAAAGAAAATCCTCTATCTTGATACCAACGCCT
>CAYZWN010000260.1:0-5482 GCA_964482185.1 uncultured Roseivirgaceae bacterium | reverse complement strand
CCCCCCCATCATGATGGCCATTTGATGTTTTTGTGTCTGACTTACTGCCTTGGTACCCCCGGAAACTGTATAAATGATCACAAGCGTGCCGATAAAGATTACCGTGAAGGTCAGATTCCATCCAAGCAAGGCCGTAAGCACGATGGATGGTGCATAGATTGTTATACCGGCTGCAAGGCCACGCTGAATCAAAAACAGGAAAGCTCCGAGAAGGCGTGTTTTAAGATCGAAACGGGTCTCGAGATATTCGTAGGCTGTAAATACTTTAAGATTATGAAAAATAGGCACAAACGTGATGGATACGACAACCATGGCAAGGGGCAGACCAAAATAAAACTGGATAAATCGCATGCCATCGTCAAATGCCTGGCCTGGTGTGCTGAGAAAAGTGATCGCACTCGCCTGCGTTGCCATGATTGACAGACCAATTGTCCACCACTTCATGCTTTTGTCTCCGAGCAGATATCCCTCAATGTTTTTGCTGCCTCTGGTTTTCCAGACGCCATAGGCAACGATGGTCACCAGGGTTCCAAACAATACAAACCAGTCGAGAGTGCTCATGCAAAATGACTGGTAAACAGGTAGAACAAGGTGATTAATACGGCAAGAAATCCGATGACAAAAATATACATGTTTTTCCAGCTACCCAGAATCGGGGGTGGTTCAGTCTGCTTTTCTTTCATTTCCGGGTTTTTGATCATTTTGTCCAAGGGCTTTCAGATGATGCCGCACATCATGCTCGCGAATCCTCCAGGTATTGTCTTTGATTTCCAAAATATACAAACTCAAATTGTCATGATCAAAATTATCCATTTCTTTCAGGTGCAATCCGGTGATCCAGGCGAGCATAATTTTGAGTGCACGGCCATGCATACACACGAGTATCAGGTCTTCAGGCTGTGAGGCAATGTAATCCAGCGCCTCCTTTTGCCTTTTTTGTACATCAAGTGGGTTTTCCCCTCCTTTAAGTCTGGGCTCCAGATTGCCTGATTTCCATGTTTCGATAATTTGCCAATACTTTTTGTTGTTGTCGCCTTCCGCAAAGAGGCCCTCCGATTCGCCCCAGCAAATTTCATCAAGACCGGAAAGTTCCTCATGAGGAATTCCGGCATCAATGAATTTTTGAACTGTTTGCTTTGTTCGTTGAAGCGTAGAAGTGTATATTTTCCGGAATGATATATTTTTATAATTTTCAAAAAATGCGTCGGCTTGCATGTATCCCTTTTTGCTAAGTGATGAATTCACATACCTGCCCTGCACAATACCACGGTGATTGTGCCCCGTTTGGCCATGCCTGATCAAATAAATCGTTTTGGGCTTCAAAGCTTTTTAGAATTAATTTAAGCAATCATTGCGCAGGCATTTAAAAACTATGATGCATGTCAAGGAATTACCAGTTGATTTAAGCATCGGATACTCTTTATAAAAAAAACCCTGCTGTGCAATATTAAACACTGCGCATTCAATTTGAAACCTTTAACAATAATAATTATTGGTGCGTTTGTGGGTTATATTAAAATGCCTTACCACATTAATATGCAAGGTTTTCTCAAGGATCGAAAATTGTAATTTTTATATATCTTTGAAGCTTTAGCTTAAAAACAAACCATGTTCGACAAACACATCAGTATATCCCAGCTTCAGGAATTGAGTAAAAATACCATGGTTGAGCACCTTGGGATTGAATTGATTGAAATCGGGGATAACTTTCTCAGCGCAAAAATGCCGGTTGATCACCGCACACGTCAACCAATGGGTCTTTTGCACGGCGGTGCATCAGTTGCCCTTGCCGAAACACTCGGAAGTGTAGCTTCCTCGCTCCTGATTGATCTAAATAAATTCGCCTGTGTCGGAATCGAAATCAACGCAAATCATATCAAATCTATTCATTCCGGCTATGTGATTGGGAAAGCTAGCCCAATTCATATCGGTAAAAAAACACATGTATGGGAAATACGCATTACCAATCTCAATAATTCACTGATTTGCATAAGCAGGCTTACTGTGGCAATTATTGAAAGAAAATAATCGAGATGACCAGGGCTTATAATCTGCTTGCAAAACAATTGATTTGCACATTTCATTTAAGTTTGAAAAAATAGATATTCATGGAAGCGGGGTTGGATCTTAAAAATGTTCAGACGAGGCAATTGGCTTTACCGCACCTTTTTCAGCTTTGTATTGAACAGGGATATGGATGTGCCTTATACAGACTACCCAGTGGTAAAAATAAGAATTTAATCATTGATCTGAATGGAGGGCAAACCATCGAAAAAGTTCAGCCCGAACAAATGGATCCAGGTTATATCTTTCACCCATTTAATCGGGAAGTGCATCCGGTTAAATTTCTTGAACAGCACATACACATCGTTGAGGATATTAAAAGCAATGAACTCACAATTCTTAAGTCAACCCTCCCTGAGGAAGTATTGATTTCAGGATTGGAGAGAATTAAAAAATCTGCAAATCCGGATAAGGTCTCGAAATTGGAAGTAGATTATCAGGACACATCAATTGAGAAAGAGAATTATAAAAACCTTGTCATTGAGGCAATTGATCAAATAAAATCCGGACTATTTCAGAAGGTTGTACTGGCAAGGGAGAAGAATATTAGCTTACAGCAAGATTTTGATCCGGTCAGGTTTTTTGATGTATTGTGTACACAATATGGCAATGCATTCGTCCACCTAACCTACACCCCGGAAACAGGATTATGGATTGGAGCGACACCGGAAATGCTTATTCAAATTGACAAGGACAATAAATTTCAGACAGTCGCACTCGCCGCCACCCAATCACACAACAAAAACACTGATCTGGAAGATATAACATGGTCTCAGAAAGATATTGAAGAACAGGCTCTGGTGAGCAGATATATTATCAATTGCTTTAAAAAAATCAGATTAAGAGAGTTCGAAGAAATCGGACCGCGATCCTATCTGAGCGGGAACCTCATCCACCTGAAAACTGAATTTCTGGTCGATACGAATCAAATAGGTTTCAGTGAACTCGGAAATGTCATGCTCGAACTGCTGCATCCAACAAGTGCTGTTTGCGGTATGCCAAAAGAAGAGGCCAAGACATTTATTGAAGAGCACGAAGGCTTTGACCGCTCCTATTTTTCAGGCTATACCGGGCCGGTAAATGTTATGGGCGAAACCAGCCTTTTTGTAAACCTGCGCTGTATGAAAATTAACAAAAAGGCCGCAAAATTATTTGCCGGGGCAGGCGTCATAGCCAATTCCAATCCTGATAAAGAATGGCGGGAAACGGAAATCAAAATGGATACTTTGCTATCGGTGCTTACGAGTATGTGACTAGCTATTTGCAGTTTTTTTTCAGTGCATCATCTGCACCAGGGGTGTTGTATTTTGCCGCCTCTCTAAGATCATCGCACGCTTGCAATTTGCGTTTGAAGTATAAATTAACAGATCCTCTGTGCAGATAGGCCTCGCCAAATTCTGAATCCAGGTTGATTGCAAAATTATAATTATTCAATGCGACTCGCAGGTTTCCCATTTTTTGATTGACTCTGCCAAGCAGATAGTATGCCATAGGATTATTCTTATCAATCTCAATTACTTTTTCACAGTAAAATACAGCAGACTGGAATTCCCCAATTCGATACATTTCCTGACCAAGGCTCAACAGGGCGTTGGTATTCCGGGTATCAAGCCGCAGTACTTCATTATAATCTTCAATGGCTTTCTCATATTCTCCGATTTCCTCATATGACCTGCCTCTGTTATAAATCGTTTTTATGTGTCTGGGCTTGAGCTTGAGAAACTCATTGTAAGCTTCGATGGCTTCCCGATATTTTCCCTTTTCATAATAGGCATCACCCAAAAGTGAGTTTTCATCCTTACAGGAAAGTGCTACAACAGTTAAAAGAATAAGTAACAAAGATTTAATTTTCATGGAAATAAATGAGTTTTTTGTTTATCTGCGGATGCAAAAATACACCTAATAAACGTTTAAGTACCATTAAGATTATCTATACTACTTATACAGAGACATTATTTTCCCGCAGTGCGTCATTCAGGGAGGTCTTGAGATTCGTGCTAGCCTTTCTCTGTCCGATAATTAAGGCACAGTTGATATTGTATTCACCAGCAGGAAATTTTTTAGTAATTGATCCGGGAACAACTACAGAGCGCTCCGGAACATAGCCTTTATATTCAATCGGCTCAGGGCCTGTCACATCTATAATTTTGCTGCTTGAGGTAAGGGTAACATTAGCCCCGAGCACCGCTTCCTTACCTATCCTGACGCCTTCTACCAATATACATCTTGAGCCAATAAATGCACCATCTTCTATGATTACCGGGGCTGCCTGAACAGGTTCAAGCACACCTCCAACACCCACACCACCGCTAAGGTGTACGTTTTTTCCGACCTGTGCACAGCTGCCAACTGTCGCCCAGGTATCGACCATAGTGCCCTCATCTACATAAGCGCCGATATTCACGTATGAAGGCATCATGACCACACCACCCGATATATAGGCACCATAACGGGCAATGGCATGCGGCACCACGCGAATACCCTTTTTCGCATAACCGGTTTTGAGTTTCATTTTATCATGAAATTCGAATGGGCCAACTTCTATCATTTGCATTTTCTGAATGGGGAAATAGAGTATGACTGCTTTTTTGATCCATTCATTAACCTGCCAACCACCTTCTACCGGTTCTGCCACCCGAATGCTCCCCTGATCCAGATCTTCAATGATGGTTTTTATGGCTATCTTGGTTTCTTTATTTTCCAATAAGTCACGGTTTTCCCATGCCTTTTCGATTATTTCTTTCAGTTCCATCAAAACGATTTTAGTTTTGTTTTTCTAAATTTAACTATGAATAAAAAGGTTGTCGCAATAGTTTCAATGCTAAAACCTGTAAGCGATCCTCGCAACTACGAAAAAATTGCCATCTCGTTGGGCAATACAAATAAATATGAAATTAATATCATAGGGTTTGCGGCAAAAAATATGGTTAAGCACCAAAATATTATTTTTCACCCAACCTTTCTATTCAATAGAATTAGCGTATCAAGACTGCTTGCGCCATATAAAACATTGCGTTTTTGTATTAAACTAAAGCCTGAACTAATTATAGTTACATGCGCTGAATTACTGCCAGTTATGGTACTATACAAAATATTATTTGGCGTAAAAATTATTTATGATATCCAGGAAAATTACTTCAGAAATATTCTTTATACCAATACGTATCCTTTGCTTATCAGATATCCACTTGCAGCACTCAGCAGGTTGATGGAATACATATTATCACCATTTATCTCCAGATTTATTCTTGCTGAAAGCATCTATTCCAAGCAACTAAAATTTATAGGTAGCAAATTCGAAATATTTGAAAACAAAGCTGTTATCCCAAAAAAGCTGTACGCCCATAAAAAACATCGGACAAAACCGGCAAGCGTTTTTTTATACTCAGGAACCATTGCAGAACACTATGGAATATTC
>CAYZWN010000259.1:0-5503 GCA_964482185.1 uncultured Roseivirgaceae bacterium | reverse complement strand
GCGGTAAACTTCGTTTGTCGCCCATGGCCAGTGCCGACATGCCCGACCAAGGCAAGGCGAGCTCCACAGTCCAGCCGCGGTCTCTGTCGCGATCATCATTAATGGTACCATCTAAGAAAACGGCATGTTTTAACCCTGGAAAATCCCAGTTAAAATACGCGACTCTTTTACCCCGCGGATGTGTCTTGTATCCAACGCCGTTAAATGGCCGGACTGCCGGTGAGTCCCGGTTAAATTCAGCCATCTTATCATAGCCATTCTTTTTGAAAGCCTCCTCCCAAATAAAAAATACTTCGTAGATTGTCCCAAATGCATTTATCTCAAATTCATAATATGCATCCCGACCGGCAATGAACAATTCAACGTCATTATCCATATAAATCGGCGCATCTCGCTCAGTCAGACTTGCCTGTATATTTGGTTCTTCTATCCAGAAACCAACATATAAATAATCGTCATCCCACAACACCGCTGCCCTGGTGTCATGAATGGTTTCCTCACCGGAAATCAAATCCCGGAACCTGGATGATTTTGGGGCAGCCTGCCAGACTTCTTCATCTAGTCTTCCATCGATTGCTGGAGCTTCCGCCACTTTATATGCATTGTAATGAGGAATCTCCATGGCATGACACGGCGGATGGCTGATCGAATCGCTTTGAATTGCGAAATCAATCGCAGTGGCCAAACCATGCGGTGACAAGCGTTTGCCAAAATGATGATTCACTATCCCTGATATAAAACTCAAAAGGAAGAAAAACAAAACCACGGAATGTAAAAAATTGGGCATCGCACGATTATTTGTACCTGTTAACTGCAAATATAATTCAGGAAACCATTCAAACTCAGATATCCATTGCAATTTGGCGGTACCTGCTAATACTGCATCATTCAATGACCATAATCATTTACATAGTCTCCGGCGTCCTTTGATCCGCTATTTCAAGGTGCACGATATAACATTTCGGGCAAATGCCCCTGTATGAATCGTGGCGGTTTTGATATAGTTAAACATTCAAGAACATGATAGCCAAATCTGTGATTTGGCCAAGCAAATTTCGTTCGATAGAAAGATCAAATCGCAGATTTGGCGAGGCTTGCAGAATGCATATAATATCGTCTGGCGCAGCCCCGCCATGATTTTATTGTGAATGTCGGCATTAGTTAATTTCTCAGTTCAAAAAGTTCTGCAGTCGCATAAATTTCTTGTTAGCCTTTCGCTCTTAATCCGCTAATCAATTTTTTATCACCCGTCCAAATTGATGCTTCCAGACTAATGGCGGTTGCAAGGAATGGAGTGTCGTCTTCATCGACACCTCCGGCTAATTTATATGCCTGTTCCCAATGGGATTCCGATATTGCCTCAGGAGAAATAAGGTAAATATTTTTCAAGACCTGGTGAATTGAGAATTCAATTCTTTCCACGGACATGTTTGTTAAATTTTGTAGCTTGGTTTTGTATTTATTAAGTTCATTGGAGATGAATTCAGAGGAATAAAAGTCAAATTGTTTTTCTGAATTGAATAGGAGTTCCCCAATAAGTCCATTTGAATTCAGGATAGCGATGAAAACAATATTAGTATCAACTAATATCCTCATTTAATAAAACGTTGTTTATTTTCTTTCCATCAATTTGATTTTGATTCTTGGGCAAGTCTATCAATTTCTTCTTGTTTTGCTTTACTTCCGGCTGTTGCTTCCTTATATTTTAGATAGTCTATTATCCGCTGAAGCCCCAAAGTATCAATGTCAGCTGGTAGCCTGAAAAGGATATCTTTATCGGTTCTTTGTATATCCATACTCAAATTTACGAATTATGAGCAATACTTATTCTAAGTGCTGCAATGAATGTCAATGTCGTTAAAAAAACAATTATGCAATTAAAAACCCCCATGGTTTTGGCGTGAGAAAGTAAAGCCAGCATTTGATCAGCCAAACCCTGGCGGTCATCATGGGATATGTGGTTACCCGATTTTGGAGAATGCCACTACTGATGCCAATCATTGAAAATGTCCACGAACTGGTCATATTGCACATTTTTCGTGCATCAGCGCTCAGTGCGCAAAATCCAGATCAATTTTGCGGGTTAACACATCTCAAAAACGCATAGCTTATAATTCAGCACCATGTGACCGGTGTTGCAGGACGGCCACAGACATACGATATTTTAGCCGGAATTTTCAGGGTAACAGAACCTTATTTGGTTTTAATAAGGTAGGCTTGTTACCTTTGGCCAACACCTCATTGATTTAACTTTTTAACAAAATTCTTATGCACTTCTCATTAAGAAATCTATTTACTACTGCACTAATCTGCGCAGTGTATGTCACCGGATTTGGTCAGCAAAACGACTGGGAAAATCCTGAAATGATCGGGAAAAACAAACTACCCGCCCACAACACGTCCATATCCTTTCCCGGTGCTGATGACGCACTCAAGGTGGATATTAAAACCTCCAGCAGATATAAAAGTCTTAACGGCCAGTGGAAATTTAACTGGATGCCGGCACCCGGACAGGATCCAATGGGTTTTGGCAAGGAAGAGTTTGATGTAAAAAACTGGGCGGAGATTGCAGTGCCCGGAAACTGGGAGCTCCTTGGCTACGGAACCGCAATTTACACCAATATCATTTACCCCTTTCCCGTAAATCCGCCTTTCCTGCCCAAAGACGACAATCCGGTGGGGTATTATTACCGTGATTTTGAAATTCCTGCAGATTGGGATGGCATGCAGGTTACGCTCCATTTTGGAGGCGTCAGCTCTGCCTTTTATCTGTGGGTCAATGGCGAGGAGGTCGGGTATAGCCAGGGCAGCAAATTGCCGGCAGAATTCGATGTAACTCCATACCTGAAAAAAGGCAAAAACCATCTTGCGGCCAAGGTTTACCGTTGGAGCGATGGCAGCTACCTGGAAGACCAGGATCACTGGCGCCTTAGTGGTATCCATCGGGACGTGTATCTGGCCGCATCACCAAAATTCCAGATTTACGATTTCTTTGTAAAAACATTATTTGACCATACTTACACTGATGCCGAACTGCAGGTACAACTAAAAGTGAAGGCTTTTGACATTGAGCCGCCAAAAGGTTGGTCTGTCGAGGGACAGCTATACGATGAACAGGGAAAAACGGTGCTCGATCAGGTGATGACCGTATCCACAGACCGATTGGTAAGAAGGTATTGGCCGCAACGCGATAAGGTTCCGTTTGCGGATCTGTCTGCGAAAGTTAAAAACCCGAAAAAATGGTCCTCCGAGCACCCAAATCTCTATACCCTGGTGTTGTCGCTAAAAGATGACCAGGGTAGAGTAGTTGAGTCACGAAGCAATAAAGTTGGATTCCGTGAGGTAAAAATCAAGGACGGTGAATTGCTGGTGAACGGCAAATCAATTCTGCTTTACGGTGTAAACAGGCACGATCACAGCCAGACGGGCGGTAAGGTCGTTTCTGATCAGGAAATGATGAATGATATTCTTTTGCTCAAGCAATTCAATTTTAATGCTGTGCGGACTGCACATTACCCGAATAATCCCAGGTGGATGGAGCTGTGTGATGAATATGGCATTTACCTGATCGATGAGGTCAACATCGAAACCCACGGAGTCGGCGGTTGGCTGGCTAATGAGCCGCAGTGGCACAATGCATTCGTAGAAAGGGCCATTCGCCTGGTCGAGCGGGACAAAAACCACCCGTCGGTTATTTTCTGGTCTTTGGGGAATGAAAGCGGCTACGGTCCAAACCACGCCGCCATGAGTGCATGGATCAAAGACTATGATGATACCAGGTATATACATTATGAGGGAGCCGGATCCATTTACGGCCAGCTTGATCCTCCCGGAGTAGATATGGTGAGCAGGATGTACGACCCGATCGAATCGATGGTGGCATGGGCCAATCATCCCGAGGAGCGACGACCGGTCATCTGGTGCGAATACGCCCATGCGATGGGCAACTCGCTGGGGAATTTCTACAAATTCTGGGATGCGATTCGGGCCAACAAGCGCATGATCGGCGCTTTCATCTGGGACTGGACCGATCAGGGCATATTACAAACAGATGCCAATGGCACAAAATACTGGGCATATGGCGGTGATTTTGGTGATGAAATTAATTCCGGGAATTTTTGTATCAATGGCGTGATCTCCTCAGACCAGAAGCCAAAGCCGGTTACATGGGAGGTGAAGAAAATCCACCAGCCTGTGGCGATGCGGGGTGTTGATCTCCTGAATGGGGATATTGAAGTTACCAACTGGCATCACTTTACCGATCTCAGCATTTATAATATCACATGGGTATTGGAAGAGAATGGAAAAGTAATAGCCGGTGGAAATATGCCATCAATCAACACAAAACCGGATGGAAAAGAACGGATTAAAGTTCCTTTTAAGCAGCCTGAAGCCAAAGCGGGTGCGGAGTATTTTCTGAAGGTGATGTTTAAGACAAACAAAGATTATCCCTGGGCAAAGCAGGGCCACGAAGTGGCCTGGGAACAGTTTCAATTACCACTCAGGACTTCGCCGGCTCCCATGGCCAATCTGAATGATTTTCAGAATATCAGCCTGACTGAAAATAATGAGGTGATCCTGATTTCAGGAAGTGGCTTTGAAATGGCTGTGACCAAATCCGACGGATTGATGAGCTCGTACAAACTAAATGGCAGGGAAGTGATGAAAGCGCCCCTCGCTCCAAACTTCTGGCGGCCACCAAACGACAACGACATCGGCGGAGGCATGGTGCGCCTGCTGGGAATATGGAAGGATGCGGCAAGTGTCTGCAAAGTGAAGTCGGTTTCAGCTTCAGGGCTGAATGATAAGGTAGCGAAGATTGCGGTGGAAATGGACCTTGAGAAAATTAACTCAACGCTTACCACAGTGTTTACGGTTTATGGCAATGGCGAGGTGCTCGTGGATTACAACTTTGCTGCCGGAGGGGGATTGCCTGATATGCCGAGAGTCGGTATGCAAATGCAGATCGATGACGCTTATGATAACATGAAGTGGTTTGGCCCAGGACCGCATGAGACTTACTGGGATCGACAGATGGGATCAGCAGTCGGGATTTACCAAAAATCAGTGGAAAAGGATTTTTACCAGTACGTGCGCCCGCAGGAGAGCAACAATCATTGGGCTACCAGGTGGGCACAACTCACCAATAGTGCGGGCGAGGGAATTATAATTTCCGCAGAGAATCCAATCAGTTTCAGCGCCTGGCCTTATACCATGGACGACCTGCAGACTGCCACGCATATCAATGAATTGCCGGAAAGGGATATTATAACAGTGAACATTGATCATTTGCAACAAGGTGTAGGTGGTGACGACAGCTGGTCTTTGAATGCGCGGCCACACCCTGAGTTCAGGATCAAGGCGCAAAATCATCGATATGCATTCAGTATCCGACCGGCGTCGGTTTCGGGTAATTATACATTGCCCCGATTCTGAGAAAGCATTAAAAAAAGTCATCTCAACCAGGGGATGACTTTTTTTGATATCCGGGTTAATATTTTTT
>CAYZWN010000258.1:0-5504 GCA_964482185.1 uncultured Roseivirgaceae bacterium | reverse complement strand
TATCGCATGAAAAAAGCGCTAAAAAAATAATCGGAATGATGCATTGCTGTAGCCTGACCATCTGTTAGTGTATTTTTTGTGCTATGAACGACAATCCCTCGATTGTAAATTAAGAAAGCTGAAATTAGGAAATGTCGATCTGTGCCACGATGGATATTGGGCAGTTTTATTACAGGTCTGAGAATTCAATGGTTTTGACAGTGGTTTGAAATAAACCGCAAAGACGGAAAGTCGCAAAGCATGAAAGATTTATATGATCAAAATCTCCGCGTCTCAGCGTCTCCGCGGTTGCACGATTAAACTCAATATCTTAGCAATGGAAATAATGGTGGTTAGAGTATTACTGTAAAATGAAGCCTGATTTGAAATAAACCGCAAAGACGGAAATGCGCAAAGTAGATTTTTCTTTATGCACTATCTGAGCTTTGGACTGCATTACGCATGTCAGCCTTTATCTTCGTTTGAAAACGGACAGTTTAGAATTGACACGACTCAGTGAAACATAAATTTCGGAGTAGCAGACACTTTAACATTCGGAATTTGATGTTGCCTATTTAATATACCTATTTGTGCTTCTCCTTAGAACTGCTACCTTAGATCAGACAATTTGTTCAGCTTAGGTATAATACTCATTTTATGGGTTTTGAATAAAAGAGGTCATATTCTTCAATTAAAACAAATACACGATGCGCACATTTCTGAATGCTCTGTTTCTCTTCGGTTTTATTATATCTTCATCCTGTTCTTTTTCGCAAAAAAATGAAGAGGAATGGATATCCCTTTTTAACGGAAAGGATCTGACCGGCTGGACACCTAAAATCACAGGTTATCCGGCGGGCGAGAACTTTGCCAATACCTTCCGGGTAGATGACGGTGCAATAAAGGTAGCCTATGATGGTTATGACAATTTTGATGGTCGGTTTGGACATTTATTTTATAAAAAATCGTACGGCCATTATATGTTAAGGGTTGAATACCGCTTCACTGGAGAACAAATTGCTGGTGGTCCGGGCTGGGCTTACAGAAACAGCGGCATCATGGTGCACGGGCAATCACCCGAAAGCATGACCCTGGATCAGGATTTTCCGGTATCGATTGAAGTGCAGCTACTTGGTGGAAATGGTAAAGATGCACGCACCACCGGAAACTTATGCACTCCAGGAACCAATGTAGTGATCAATGATGAGCTTATTACCCGCCACTGTACAAACAGCAGCTCCAAAACATACCATGGCGACCAATGGGTAACCGCAGTTGTAGAGGTTAGAGGCGATGAGGTCATCCGGCACTATATCAATGATGACCTGGTGCTGGAATACAACCAACCTCAACTCGATCCAAATGATGACGATGCAAAAAGATTGATTAAAGGGGAAGAACTTTTGCTCCGCTCTGGGACGATTTCGCTCCAATCGGAAAGCCATCCGGTTGAATTCAGAAAAGTAGAAATTATGATACTTGATTGAGGAATTGGTGTTTTTAAGCGCAAGTTGCTATGACCAGATTACATCCATTAGCCAATTTTTAATACAGACACACGTGTTTTACCCTATTCAGTTTTTTTAAATATGCATCTAAATAAGCATTTCTACCTTCTTCTTTTAATATTGCTGCTGGCTTTTTCCTGTAATTCGAATCGGCAATTATCCATGGTCGATCATCCAAATGTCATCCTGATTCTGACGGACGACCAGGGCTGGGGTGATCTCGGTATTCATGGGAATGATATGATTTCCACACCTGCCATAGACCAGATGGCGCGAAATGGCGCCAGTTTCGAGCGGTTTTATGTCAGTCCGCTATGCGCGCCCACAAGGGCCAGTCTGCTGACAGGGCGCTATGCCTTGCGCACGGGCACATCGTGGGTAAGCAAGGGCCTGGAAAATATGCATGGAGAAGAGGTGACCATCGCGGAGATTTTTAAAGACAACGGTTATGCCACCGGTTGTTTTGGCAAATGGCACAACGGCGCGCACTACCCTCAACATCCCAACAGGCAGGGCTTTGACGAATTTATCGGGTTTTGTGCCGGCCACTGGAATAATTATTTTTCCACCACCCTCGAGCACAACGGAGCGCCCTACCCGACAGAAGGGTTTATCACCGATGTGCTGACAGATGAAACGATCCGGTTTATTGAAAATAATCGTGGTCGGAATTTCTTTGCCTATGTATCTTACAATGTGCCGCACAGCCCATTCCAGGTGCCCGATCCCTATTTTGATAAATACAAGGCCATGGGTCTCAACGATAAGGACGCCACAGTTTATGGCATGTGTGAAAATATTGATGACAATATCTCGAAAATCATCGCCAAAGTGCAGGAGTTACAACTGATAGAAAACACAATTGTCATTTTCATGACCGACAATGGACCCAATGGGCAGCGGTACAATGGTGGCATGCGGGGTGTGAAAGGCAGCATCCACGAAGGGGGTGTGCGTGTACCCTTTATAATAAACTGGCAGGGAAAAATTGATACCAAATCCATACCGCAGATAGGAGGGCATATCGATGTTTTACCTACCCTGGCCACCTTGTGCAATCTGGAGAAAGTCGTGACTTTGCCATTAGACGGACTGGACTTAAGCACTTTATTGCTGGAAGAAAAACCGGATTTCCCGGAGCGGTTATTTTTCACAAAAAGATCCGTGGAATCCATCATTCCCGACGGTGCGGTGCGCAGCGACCGGTACAGGCTCGTCATTGAAAATGGCGATACGATGCTTTTTGATATGCAGATCGATCCCGGACAGCAAAATGATATTTCCACCGTCGAAAAGGATGTTGTCGCAAAACTGGCATCGGCCTATGGTGCGTGGTTTGATGATGTAACGGGAGATTTTACTCCTTCGACAGAAATCAGGATAGGTTTTACCGGCGAAGAAACCATTTATTTACCGGCGCATGAGGCAGGATTCTCCGGTGACATCCGCTTTATGGAGGGCCATGGCTGGGCACATGACTGGCTGGTAAACTGGATAAACACCAGCGATTCGATTTATTGGGAAGTTGTGGTAGATCAACCGGGGAATTTCAGTATTGAATTATTGTATAGCTGCCCCGGGTCAGACATTGGCGCTGGATTGCAAATGCATTGTTCAAGGGAGTCAACCAGCGCTATTATTGCGGAAGCCCATGATCCCGCATACATCCCCAGTCCGGACCGTGTCACCAGGATCGAAGTTTATGAAAAGGAGTGGGCGCGGTTGCAGATGGGAAACCTGAACATTTCTTCGGGAGACCAAACCATTGTGTTGAAAGCCGGGAATAATCCATCAGGTCAGGTGGGTGAAATCAAAGGCCTGGAGTTGAAAAGAATTAACGCTGAACGATTATGAATAAAACTATTGCAATTCAAAACTATATAGGTTTGCTAATGTGCTTAGCGCTCTCAATGTCCTGCACATCGGGCAACAAACCCGGCCAGACCGAAACCTACGAAAAGAACACCTTTGGCTACGACCTGGATTTTTTATCAAAATACAAACAAACCATTTGCTTCAGGATGGCTCAGCAAATCACTGACCAGATTTACTTATAGTGGAGTCCTAAATACCTGGAAGATGGTGGATGAATATTAGCGATTTTTTACTCAACCTACCTGTGACTTGCAATTCTGATTTTATTAATATAAACTCTCAAAAAGGAATTAACTTGGTCAGTTGACATAGCTTCCTGTATTAAAGAAAATATCCTTTCTTGCCTTTAGATGTTTAACTGTACTCAATTCAACAAAATTATAATTACTTAAAAAAAAACACTAATTTTATTTTTTTTTTTACAAAATATTTATTTTAAATTTAATAAATATTATTATTTTTTATGAAGTGATAGTTTTTTAAGAAACTATGCTATGATAATACTTTTTTACTATAAAATCTCTCCTTCAAAATATTCAACGTTATGAAATGGATAATTGTGATTTTAATATTCCTCATTTCCTCGATTCAGATACTTGCACAGTCGTTGGAACAAAAGAAAGGTAGCTTGGAAAAGTTCTTTTTTGCCGGGCCAAATATCGGTTTTCTTAGAGGAACTTACTTTTATACAGACTCTGAGCGATATCAACGACCCATGGTGGGATTTACGGTTGGCGTTGGAACCAGCTACCAGGCATATAAAAATCTGGATTTTACAGCTTTGATTATGTTGGAGGAAAAAGGCGCCAAGCAGTATTATTCTTATAACGCCGGACAGTATGAAGCAGAAATAGAATATACCTATCGCAATTATACCCTGGGGCTATTACCCGTTTACCGGTTTGGTTCAAACAGAAAATTTGGGGTCGGTTTGGGACCATTTATTAGTTATCTTGGCAAATTGACGTTAGATGAATTCTACCATACTCCTCCTCAGTATTTTAAAACTGATCAAACACCTTATAATGTTGAATGGGAATTTGGTTTATCATTTCAATGTGATTATCAAATAAAGCTTGGGAAGAACCTTTCTCTTGACCTCCGTGTACTGAATCAATTAGGATTGACAAACACCAATAATGAAAATAAATATCCTATATACGGTGAAGTAAAAACCAATGCAATATCCTTTTTATTGGGAGTCACATATAGATTCAATAAATATTAGTCCAATTTTTTACCTCAATCCAACTACATTATGAAAGCATTATTTTTGTCAATCCTGTTTTTATTTGTCATAAGCAATGAGAAATCATTTTCACAGACTCAGGGGTATGGTGAATTAGATCCAAAGGGTAATCGAGGCAGCGTTTGCCCCAATGTGAAAACAACATACTGGATAAATCCTGATGTTAATTCAACCAATTGCGAATCTTATTTGACTATCACGAATGGTTCATTTGCTCCAGACCATTCCCAAACCAGTAAAAATTTACCGGCAGGGGTATACGTTTTCGATGTATATTGAAACGATAATACATCCTGGGGATATTTAAGTGTCGGGGCTACCTGAATGGGGCCGAATTTTTCAATTCTTGAAAAATATGCAATAAGATCAGTTAAAGGAATTAACATTTCTAATGCAAAGGTTGTATCTACACCAAATATTTGCAATATTTCTGATATAACATTGTCTGTTGATAAAATGAAAATTCCAAATACTGGAGTTCAAGGAGTTCCATTCATTGAATACGCCGATGGTTATGAATGGCAATTACCTGCCGGATGGAAAAGTGGAACAAAATATGGTACAGTTTATTCAACATCAATTTCAATTTCCATTACCGCCGACAATGGTTGCGTGGAAGGAAAAGTTACTGTGCGGGCATATGTTGGATGCAGCGGAGTAAAAAGCTTCAGTAATTCTGCTACAATTGACTTAAAAAGAGCCACTGTGCCTACAGCGCTTTCAGTTCCCGCAGGATACGCCGGGCAGGATTGTTCATCTACACCTGTAAAATTTACAGCGACAAATTTAAGTTGCGCCACTTCATACACATGGTCAAGTCAGGGAACCGGTTGGTCTGCACCGAATAATAATTGGGTCACAACAACGAATAGCATTGTTTTGACGCCAAGTAA
>CAYZWN010000257.1:0-5545 GCA_964482185.1 uncultured Roseivirgaceae bacterium | reverse complement strand
ATGCCTAGTATCATAGATTTATCTATCAGGCTGGCTTTCAACAGTTTGGTTGCGTTTACCATCCTTCATTTTATTTATAAGCAGTATAATAAGAAAAGGAGCTTCATTTTCAATCTATTCATTTTCAACCTGATCATTTTCGGTTTATCTACGGTACTTACCAGGATTGATTTGAGTGTGGGGTCGGGCTTTGGTCTGTTTGCGATATTCACCATGATGCGATACCGCAGTGAGCAAATAAACATGAAGGACATGGCCTATCTACTCATCATGATCGGGTTGGGATTCATCAACTCTGCCAACTACGAAGTTGTGGGTTATGAAGAAATCCTGTTTCTGAATGGTGTGGTGGTTGCGGTGGTATATGCACTGGAAAAAGCTTATTTCGCCAACAGGAAAAACAATCAAAAAATCCAGTACGATAAAATCGAGCTGCTCAAACCAAAATACGCCAGTTTGCTACACAGGGATCTGTCATTGCGGCTTGGGAAGGAGGTCGTGGATGTAAAGACAGAGAATGTGAACTTCATTGAAGGGCATGCCACACTAAAGGTGTATTACGGCGATGATTACCTGATCAATCATCACGATGACGGTGACCAGATTATCCATGATCATAACATGGAAATAAACAGAATACTCAGCGAGCGGGAGATGGAAATGGATTTTTCAAGGGTAGCCGGTTAAGCGTCAAAGATTTTAAAAACACTTCCGGAGTTATTCGAGAATGAGATTTGTTGCCGGTAGTTTTAGGGGAGAAGTTTAAAACAATTATTATAAACAGCAGGTTTGCTGTGCTGATCACTTTAGATTTAACATAACTAATGAAAGCCTTATTATATAAATTATCATTATCATTTATTTTTTTCATTGTATTGCAACAGTCGTTGCAGGCGCAGGACATAGCTTTATTTCAGGACAAGGAGCCACTCAAAATTGTACTGGTAACAGATGTTGTAGCCATTCAGAATGACAAAAGTGAAAACCCGGAATATATCAGTGGGATGCTGATGCATTACCACACCGCCTACCAATTTGATGCTTTCGACATAAAAGTAAAAGCCCGTGGCAATACACGTCGCGTCACGGAATTATGTGATTTTCCTCCATTGAAATTCAACTTTAAAAAGGGCCAGCTGAAAGGCACAGACTTCGACGGCGTTGATAAAATTAAGTTTGTTTCGCAGTGCAGGCAAGACGAGGAATTTGCTGAATACGTAATGGAGGAATACCTGCTCTACAACGTGTACAACAAGCTTTCTGACTACAGCTACAGGACGCGCCTCGTAGAAATAGAAATCAAGGATGCCCAGCTTCGGGTGCCCAATATAAAAATGACCGGATTTCTGATCGAAGACGATGAGATGCTGGCTAAACGGATCAATGCGAAAGAGTATGAAGGCAGAGTTTACCATGCTGACAGTTGCGCACACGAACCTACCGATATCATGACGCTCTTCCAGTATATGATCGGCAATACAGACTGGTACATCAACACGAGGCACAACATCAAAATATTTGAACTAAAAGACAGTAAGGCCCTCATTCCTGTGGCATTTGATTTCGATTTTGCGGGAGTCATCAATACGGTCTATGCATCTCCTTCCAGGCAGATTCCGATCCGGAGTGTGACACAGCGATATTTTAAGGGCAGTTGCCGGGATGCTGAGGATTATTATGACATCATCGGCTTGTTCAACGAAAAGCAGGACGAAATTTACAGTCTATACGCTGATTCAAATCTTATATCGTCTTCAACTGCGCGCAAAGCGACGAAATATTTTAATAAGTTTTACAAAATCATCAACAACCCGGAGCAGGTAGAATCCTCTTTTATCAGTGCCTGCCAAAATCCCATTATCTCCCGGCTTCCCCGAAAATAATCACAGAAACATGCGGATAAGTGGTTTTGCCGCTTAAAGGCAATTGTTAAATTTGCCATAAAAAACAATGGTGACAATCCGCAAAGCCTCCACTGAAGACCGGGCTGACATTGCCTCATTTCAGATTGCCATGGCGCTTGAAACAGAAAATCTGGCTTTAGAGCCTGAAGTAGTAGATAAAGGTGTAATGGCAGTTTTTGAAGACGCATCCAAAGGCTTCTACTACGTAGCAGAAACCGGCGGCAAGGTCGTGGGCTCACTGCTCACAACCTACGAATGGAGCGACTGGCGAAACGGCAATATTTTATGGATTCAATCTGTCTATGTGAAGCCGGAGTTCCGAGGCAAGGGTATCTTCAGAATGCTCTACGAACGCGTAAAATGCATTGTCATGGATGGTCAAAACAAATACCGGGGCATCAGGCTGTACGTGGATAAAACCAATGAACGCGCCCGACGGATTTACGAAAAACTCGGCATGACCAATCATCATTACGAAACCTTTGAGTGGATGAAATATTGATTTATTCCCATCACACCACCTCTTTGTACTGCATGTTGTAAAGTTGGGTATAAAAACCATTCTTACCGAGCAGCGAATTATGATTGCCCTCCTCCACGATGCGACCATGATCCAGAACAAGAATATTATCTGCATTTTGAATAGTAGATAATCTGTGCGCAATGACGATGGATGTTCGCCCTTTCATCATTTTCTGAATGGCATGCTGAATCAGCTCTTCTGTCTCAGAATCAACAGAAGAAGTGGCCTCGTCCAAAACGAGGATTTTAGGGTTGTACACCATGGCCCTGATAAATGAAATCAACTGGCGCTGTCCTACTGACAAAGTTGCTCCACGTTCCATCACATTGTAATCGAGCTTACCGGGCAGGCGATCTATGAATTGGCGCGCCCCGACCAGCTCGGCAGCTTCATATATTTTTGCTCTGGATATTTCGTGATTTCCCAGGTTGATGTTTGTCTCGATGGTATCGGAAAATAAAAATACATCCTGCAGCACCACGCCGATATTGGTACGTAACGCCCTGAGTTCATACTCCCTTACAGGCACGTCATCGATGAGCAATGCACCCTGATTGATGTCATAAAACCTGCTGAGCAAATTAATAACAGACGACTTGCCTGCGCCGGTAGCGCCAACCAGCGCCAGGGTCTTGCCCGCTTCAACCTTAAATGATATATCCTTGAGCACATAATCATCGTCATTGTAGGCAAACCACACTTTTTTGAATTCGACTTTGCCTTCGATTCGTTGCGGTGCGCAGGTGCCTTCATTGGGTATCTGGTCGCTGCTATCGAGCAAATCAAAAATCCGTGAAGAACTCACGATGCCCATCTGCAGGGTATTGTATCGGTCTGCAATCTGGCGGATTGGCCGGAAAAACATATTCACATACATGATAAATGCCGTCAGGTTGCCAAATGTCATGGTAGAATATTCCTGAATCATCTCCCTTGCGCCAAACCAAACCACCAGGCCGATGCCGAGCGCCTGTATTACTTCCGACACCGGATAATAGATCGAATAATACAACACCGATTTAATGTGCGCACGTCTGTGTTCGTCGTTCAGATCTTTAAACTTTTCGTATTCGCGTGCTTCGCTGTTAAACATCTGCACGATGCTCATTCCGGTGATGTGCTCCTGAACAAAAGAATTCAGGTTAGAAACAGCGGTGCGCACCTCGTTGAAGGCATTTTTTATTTTTTCCTTAAAAATATAGGTAGAAACCATTAAAAGCGGAAAGGTGGATAGGCTGACCAGTGTGAGTTTCCAGTCTAGATAAAACATGAAAATGAGTATGAAAGTAAGCTGAAGTGCATCGGCAATCAACGCTGCCAGGCCCTGGCTGAATACTTCGGACAATGTTTCAATATCCGATACATTCCGGGTGACAAGCCTCCCGATTGGTGTTCTGTCAAAAAATTTCAGGCGCATTTTCAGCAAATGATCATAGAGCCTTGTGCGGATATCCTTGATGATGTACTGCCCGAGCCAGCCTGACAAATAGGTGTGTACATACTGCAAGGCACCCGCCGCAACAAGCAGCACGATGAGTATGATGGTGATATTGAGCAGGCCGCGGTAGTCTCCCACGGCCACGTAATCGTCAATGGCCCAGGAAACGAGAATGGGTCTGATCGGGCTTAAAACGCCGATAGCAATGGTGAGAAAAATCAGCCAGTGAAACTGACTGGAGTATGGTCTGATGTAGGCATATAACCTTTTTAAAATTTTAAGATCAATGATCTTACCGCTCACTTGCTCTTTCTGCACGCTTGTTTAGTTTTCAAAAATATGAACCGGGTATTTTATTTCCGAAAGATACAATCCTCCGGGCGGCACTGATCTGCCGGCATTCCTGCGATCTTTTGAATTTAGTATTTCTCCAACGTCTCCAATTTCAATCTTCTTTTCATTTACCATTAACAGCGTTCCCACGATGGCCCTGACCATCCCACGCAAAAACCGGTTTGCCTCGATAGAGAAACTAACCACATCGCCTTCTTGTTGCCACAACGCGCGAAATACTTCGCACCTGAAATGGTTGACCTCCGTTTTTACTTTGCTGAACGACTGAAAATCATGCTTGCCAATCAACCGGGCAGCAGATCTGTTGAGGAGATCGATATCGGGATGTCTGTGATAAACGTATGCCTCATCTATTCTGAAAGGATCTTTTTCACGGATCATCACATACCTGTATGCCCTGGAAATCGCATCGAACCGGGCGTGTGCATCATCTTTCACCTTGCTTACCGACCTGACCACAATATCAAATGGCAATACGGCATTGAGGTGGTACCTGAAATCTTCTGTATCCAGGGTATGGCTGACATCTGCATGGAAATACTGCTGCAGCGCATGGACGCCTTTGTCGGTTCGTCCGCTTCCGGTAATTTCAATATTTTCATTGAGCAGTTGACGCATCTTTTCTTCGATCACCTGCTGCACACCTTGAGCATTGGATTGAACCTGCCAACCGTGATAGTTGGTTCCTTTGTACGCTATCTCAAAAAAGTATCTCAAACCGGGAATGCTTTAGCCTGCAAAGATATGGGATATTGGCTATCCTGATTAACATTCCCGCTATTATTCGACCGGGCTTATGCAGTTAAATTTGAATGCTAAGCAATCCTCAGAATGCCTCAGATAAGAATGCCATTACAATTGACGTAAAAGAAAAATCAGTTTTGCTCTCTTCTATTCATTGACATTTTTAAACAAGCTGTGAATGGCCTGATCCATGTATTTCTGGTAAGTAACCAGCACGATTTTCTCATCGGCTTCGAGTGTATAGCCGTATTCATAGATGAAATAATACACTGCCCCGCTTTGCGTGCGGTAGGTATGGGTATGAAAATTGAAATCGAAATCTTTGTTTTCAAGCAAACTCCTGCGAACGGTAGTTTTACCTACAGGATTCAGCGATTTGAGGATAGACCGGTTTTTTCTCAATATCCTGTTTACATTTTGAATGGCCACCTCGTGCAGTCTTTTCTTTTTGTTGTTGAATATGTAGCGGCACTGGTCGGAACAGAATTTTTTATCGAGCCGGCCAATGATCTGACTGCCGCACTCCAAACAAACGTCTTGCATCATCTGGTACTAAACAAATTATTAAACGTGTATATCCGG
>CAYZWN010000256.1:0-5610 GCA_964482185.1 uncultured Roseivirgaceae bacterium | reverse complement strand
ATTTCACCATAACGAACCAGACGCTACTTGATAACGAGGTTGGTGATCCTCGCTGGCGTCCTTAGGGTTAAACAATTAAAGGAGTGGCCTGGTTGTCACTCCTTTTTTTCAAAAAATATTTCTTAATGAAATGAAGAGAATAGGAATCTTTTTGGTTTTCATGTTTATTTTTTCAGGATGCACTGATGAGGGTGGTCCGGAACCTGATAATGAGGACAAACCGATTCCCATTGTAGAGGATGCCTACTCATTCCCCGGCGCCGAAGGCTTTGGAAACAAAGTTACAGGAGGAAGAGGCGGAAAAGTTATTTTTGTCACTAATCTGAATGATTCCGGACAAGGCAGCTTTCGCGCAGCAGTTCAGGCAAGCGGAGCGCGGTATGTGCTGTTTAAGGTTTCCGGCACCATTAATTTAATTTCTCCCATAACCATCAGCACCGGTAATTTGACGATTGCCGGCCAGACAGCCCCGGGAGATGGCATTACGATCAGGAATTATCCGGTTTTTGTCAATGCCGACAATATCATTATCAGATTTATAAGATTCCGAATGGGAGACACCGGCGATGCCGAGGGCGATGCCATATGGGGTCGTTATCGCAAAGATATCATCATCGACCATTGTTCCATGAGCTGGTCAACTGATGAATGCTCGTCATTTTACGGAAATGAAAACTTCACGATGCAATGGTGCATCCTTTCGGAAAGCCTTCGAAATTCTGTTCATGAAAAAGGACTGCATGGTTATGGAGGTATCTGGGGAGGGAAAAATGCATCTTTTCACCATAACCTCCTCGCACATCACGATAATCGCAATCCAAGGTTTGATCATCCCGGAGTTTATAAAAGTGCAGATGATGCCGCCAATATGCGCGGCACGGTCGATTTTCGTAATAATGTGATCTACAACTGGCAAACCGATGCATCGTACGGCGGCGAAGCCGGAACTTTCAATATGGTGGCGAATTACTATAAGCCCGGGCCTGCAACTTCAAACAAGAGACGTTTTCTGAATGCTTACAAACAGGCAACCTCCAGCAGCCCGGTTTATGGTTTCGGCAAGTTTTATGTGGCTGGAAATATTATGGAAGGGCAAAACGATATCACAGCCGATAATACAATAGGAGTCGTAGCAAAAAACGGAACGGCTGCAGAAAAAGCAGAAATGTTGCTTGACGAGCCACTTCCATATGGGGATTTTAGTATTACACATAATTCACAACAGGCCTATACCGCGGTGCTGCAATTTGCCGGAGCCAGTTACAGAAGGGATGTTGTCGATAACCGAATTTTAGATGATGTGAAAAATGGCACTTTTACAGCGTCCGGATCAAATGGTAGCACGAACGGTATGATTGACAGCCAGGAAGATGTCGGAGGCTGGCCCGAACTAACAAGCCTGGAGCCGCCGGTAGATTCAGATGGGGATGGCATGCCGGATAGCTGGGAAATTGAAATGAAACTTGATCCAAATACTGCAAATGCCAGCGAAAGAGAACTCAGCACGGCTTATGACAATATTGAAGTTTACGTGAACAGCCTGGTAAAGGACATCATGGAATTGAAACCACAATAAGATAACTCAATCAGAAATGAGCAGGATCCAAAATAGAAACGCCATAAATAAAAGCGCTTCGGCAACAAGGCAAAGGATTCTCATGGCTATGGTGATCACAATTATGGCGTTCATTCATTGCCGGACTGGTAAAAAAGTACTCCTGGCACAACCGGTAGCGAGCGAAGAATTGAATACCCTGGCATTTCCGGGAGCAGAAGGTTTTGGTAAGTACACCACAGGCGGACGTGGTGGCAAAGTACTGATTGTTAAAAATCTGAATGATTCCGGTCCGGAAAGCCTTAGAAACGCAATAGAACAGAAATTTCCCAGAACAATTGTATTTGCCGTTTCAGGTACGATAGCACTGGAATCTACGCTTAAAATAAATCATGGAGATATCACCATCGCCGGTCAGTCGGCACCGGGTGATGGTATTTGTCTTAAAAACCATGCACTGATCGTAAGCGCAGATAATGTGATCATCCGATATATCCGGGTGCGCATGGGCGATGAAAGAAAGGCACAGGATGACAGCTTCAGTGCGATTCGCCGTAAAGATATTATCATTGATCACTGTTCTTTCAGTTGGGGCACGGATGAGGTAGCCACCGCCTATGACAATGAAAATTTTACCATGCAATGGTGCATCATTTCCGAGAGTCTGAATAAGTCGGTTCACGAAAAGGGTGAACACGGATACGGAGGCATCTGGGGAGGCAAAGGCGCTACATTCCATCATAATTTACTGGTGCACCATAAAAGCAGGTTGCCCAGGTTTTGCGGCGCACGATATCATAAAGATCCGGAGAAAGAAATCGTGGATTTCACAAATAATGTCATCTACAACTGGAAATCAAACAATACTTACGCAGGAGAGGAAGGCAATCACAATATTATAAACAACTTCTACAAACCAGGTCCTGCCACTTTAAAGTCGAAAAAAAGCCAGATACTGAATCCATGGTCACCTTATGGGAAATTTTATATCTCAGGGAATGTGCTGGATGGCAATGAAGCAGTCACAATCGACAATTGGAAAGGCGTGTTCGCAGACCATCCTGATTCCTGTTTTGCTGACCAGCCAATTGATGTTGTAATAACACCAACTCAAACTGCTGATGAAGCCTACGCTACCATTTTAAATTACGTTGGTGCAAGTTTATCACGAGATAAGGTGGACGCCCGCATTGTCAACGAAGTGGTAAACGGTTCTGCCCAATTCGGCCTGAAAAAAGATGGCATCATTGATTCGCAAACAATGACCGAAGGCTGGCCCGATTTGAAAACCCTTGGAATCGGAATAGACAGTGACAAAGATGGCATGCCAGATGAATGGGAAAAGGAGCATGGCCTGAATCCCGACGATGGCAACGATCACGCACTTTTTTCTCTGGATAAAAACTATACCAACATCGAAGTTTACCTGAATGGTCTTTTAAATAATAATTAAAGATATGAACACCCGGAACATACTAATTTTTGTTTTGCTTCTTGCATCGTGCAAAAACACGGCGGAAGACAAAACCGCAAAATCAACAGAAAGCCAGGCGCCTCTGTATGCACTCATGGCAGACTCTGAAATACAAAGAAACCCGGATCCCAGACTCCTGGATTTTCGGGACAAGCCGAAGTGGGAATACACCAATGGGCTGATATGCACAGCTTTCCTGAAAGTCTGGAAAGAAACCGGTAATGAAAAGTACTACAACTATGCAAAATCATATGCCGACTCCATGATCACGGACAACATTCAGATACGCACTTATAAAAAATCTGACTACAACATCGACCGCGTGAATCCCGGCAAGTTTTTAATGGAATTGTACAAACAAACAGGGAATGAAAAGTATCGAAAAGCCGTCGATATCCTTCGCGACCAGATGCGTGAACACCCCAGAACTTCCGAAGGAGGCTTCTGGCACAAAAAGATATACCCACACCAGATGTGGCTCGATGGCCTTTACATGGGTTCTCCATTCCTGGCTCAATATGCTGCCGAGTTTCATGAACCGGCGATTTTCGATGATGTGGCCAGGCAGATTCGTCTGATCGACAAATACACCTGGGATGAATCAAAAGGGCTCTACTACCATGGATGGGACGAATCGCGTGAGCAAAAATGGTCTGATCCCGAAACCGGCCGCTCACCTCATGCCTGGGGCCGGGCAATGGGTTGGTTTGCCATGGCCCTGGTTGACGTGCTTGACTTCTTCCCTAATGACCATCCGGAGAGGCAGAATATTCTGGCCGTGCATCGTAAAATGGCAGATGCGATTGTAAATCATCAAAATGCTTCCGGGCTGTGGTGGCAGGTGCTCGATCGCCCTGGTGATAAAGGGAATTATCTTGAAGGTTCCGCTTCAAGTATGTTTAGTTATTTTTTGTTGAAATCAGCAAATAACGGATACCTCGATTCCGCATATGCCAATGCCGGAAAAAAAGGATATGAAGCTATTGTATATAGGCTTATCAGAAAAAATGATGACGGAACCATCAGCCTGACACAAGTCTGCGGAGTTGCCGGTCTTGGAGGAAATCCATACCGGGATGGCTCTTATGAATATTATATCAATGAGATCATCCGCGACGACGACCCGAAAGGTGTCGGCCCGCTTATCATGGCTTCGCTGGAATATAAACACCTGACCAACAGCAAACAGTAGCGTGAAATCAATCTGGTTTACCGGTGTATTACTGATTTTATCAGGGTCTGTTACGTTAGCCCAGAAATACCACTTTGTCGTTAACCAAAACGGAGATGGAGATTTCATGACTGTGCAGCAGGCCATCAATGCCGTGCCGGATTTGAGAAGTAATGAAACAAGGATTTATATAAAAAAGGGAACTTATAAAGAAAAGCTCACCCTCCCCCCGACCAAAACGAACGTGACATTTATCGGCGAAGACAGGAATGAAACAGTACTCACGTTTGATGATTTTGCCCAGCGGAAAAATATTTTCGGAGAAGAGATTGGCACTTCGGGTTCCTCCTGTTTTTTTGTATTTGGGGATGGATTTAAAGCCATCAATCTCACCTTCGAAAACTCCGCAGGACCTGTGGGCCAGGCTGTCGCCGTACGCATTGACGGTGACCGGGTTGTTTTTGAAAACTGTCGATTCCTCGGGCACCAGGATACCCTTTATCCACATGGCAAAGGTAACAGGGTGTATTTCCGCAATTGTTATATTGAAGGAACAACTGATTTTATCTTTGGCTGGTCTGTTGCCGTTTTTGAGCACTGCGAGATCTTTTCAAAGCATGGGGGCCACTACATTACCGCTGCTTCTACTGATGAACATCAGCCATATGGTTTTGTTTTCATTGATTGTCGCCTGACAGGCAACGCCACTTCTTATTCAGTATATTTAGGAAGACCCTGGAGACCTTATGCAAAAACTGTTTTCCTGAATTGTGAAATGGGGGAGCACATCCATCCTGTTGGATGGCATAATTGGAACAAACCTGATGCGGAGAAAACCTCCTATTATGCCGAATACAAATCATTTGGCTCCGGAGCCAGCAATCAATCAAGAGTTAACTGGTCCTATAAGCTTGATTCTAATGAAGCTCAGGAATATAGATTAAAAAATATATTTAAAGACTGGATTCCGGAAATCCCATAACCACTCAACGTAATTGCATTATGAAAAATCTGGACAACAAATCGATTTCTGATAAATGGTTTATCATTTTAATTATTCCACTTTTTGGGTTTTTAGCCATTTTTACCTCATGCTCTACACAGTTTGAAGAAGGAGCAATTTTTAAAGTGGAAGTATCAAATGATTCCGATCTTAACCGTGAAAATGTGCTCGCTGCGCTGGAAATGGCCCTCCTACTTGAGCAATCTGAAATTAACAATCCGGAAAATTTGGCTGTTTTTCTGGGGAACAAACAACTTCCCACACAAATCAACAATGAAAAACTATACTTTCTGGTTGATAAGCTGAATGTTGGTGAAAAAGTAAATTTTTCGATAAAGAATGTGCCTCCCGGTAATGACAGGGAGGTGTATATGAAGCGCACCCAGGCAGAACTATCCATTAAGGAG
>CAYZWN010000255.1:0-5613 GCA_964482185.1 uncultured Roseivirgaceae bacterium | reverse complement strand
CTGGGCACGACATAGGCGATCAGAGCCGGCTGAGCGGTGTGGTCTTCGCGGATGCGGGCGATGGCCTGGGCGACGCCGGGATGGCGTCCGAGCGCGGCCTCGATTTCGCCGAGTTCGATGCGGAAACCGCGCAGCTTGACCTGTTGATCTCGGCGTCCGAGGAAGTCGAGCAGGCCATCGGCAGTCCAACGGGCGAGATCGCCGGTGCGGTAGAGGCGTTGTCCAGGGTCTCGGGGATGGGGATGGGGGATGAATCTGAGGGCGGTGAGAGCGGGCCGGTGGTGGTAGGCGAGTGCGAGTCCGTCGCCGCCGAGGCAGAGTTCGCCGGTGATGCCGTGGGGGACGGGCAGGAGATCGTGGTCGAGGAGCCAACATTCGGTGCCGGCGATGGGCCGCCCGATGGGGATGGGTGTGTTCGGGATCTGGCCGCCCTGGTGGTTGGGGATTTCATAGGCGGCGGCGACGGTGGTGCATTCGGTGGGACCGTAGAGATTGACCAGGCGTGCGGCGGTGGCCTGTCGTGCGACGTGGACCCAGTGGCTGTCGCAGCGTTCGCCGCCGAAGTAGACGGCCCTGCGGCGGGCGAGCAGCGCGGGACGTTCCTGGGCGACCTGGTGGAGGAGGGCGGTGGTGAGGAAAAGGACGGAGACCCGCTGGCGGTCGAGGAACCGTTCGAGTTCGGCGAGATCGAGCAGGGTGTCGCGCTGGACGAGGACGAGGCGTGCGCCGTTGAGCAAGGCCCCCCAGATCTCGAAGGTTGCGGCGTCGAACGAAGGGCTGGAGAGATGGGAGCAGGCGTCGTGTGGAGCGGTGTCGAAGTTGGGGTTGTCGAGGACCAGGCGGGCGACGCCGCGCTGCGGCAGCCAGGATCCTTTGGGCAATCCGGTGGAGCCCGAGGTGTAGAGGACACAGGCCGGGAAGCCACCATCGACGGCGCGCCGGAGTGGCGTCGTGGGGGCTTGTGTGGAGGTGATCGGGTTGGGTTCGAGGACGATGCGGTCGTAGTCACCCTCGGGCAGGCATTCGGCGTGTTGCTGTTGGAGGAGGACCCGGCGGACGCCGCTGTCTTCGATCATGAAGCCGAGACGTTCCCTGGGATAGGTGGGATCGAGGGGTAGATAGGCGGCGCCGGCCTGGAGAATGGCGATCATGGCGACGATCGATTCTGGGGTGCGGTCGGCGCACAGGCCGACGGCTTCGCCGGGTGTGACACCACGTTCGATCATCAGTCGGGTGAGGTGTGTGGCGTGCCGGTGGACCTGGTGATAGCTCAGGGTGCGTTCGCCGTCGTCGATGGCGATGGCCTCGGGCGCCCGCTCGACCTGGCGTGCGAAGAGTTCGGCGAGCCCTGGCTCACGGGGATGTGTGGCCGGAGCAACGGCCCAGTTTTGGATCTGCTGGAGCTCTCGAGGGTCGAGCATCTCGAGTCGAGAGAGCCGTCGTTCGGGGTATTCGATGGCGCAGCGGGCGAGGCGGAGATAGTGCTGGACCATACGGCGGATGGTCTGGGGCTCGAAGAGTTCGCGGTTGTACTCCCAGGAGACACGGGCCTCGGCGTGATCGATCTGCAGAGCCGAGGCGCTGCCGTCGCCGAGGAACTGTTCGGCCTTGGGTTCGATGATGACGTTGAGATCGGCCTTGGCGGAGCGGTTGATACGCACCCGATAGCTGACCTGGACCTCACCGAAGTCGAGGATGGGTGTGGGTGCGTTGTGGAAGGAGAACATGACCTGGAAGATGGGATTGCGTGCGACGTGCCGTTCGGGCTGGAGCTCCTGGACCAGTCTTTCGAAAGGCATGTCCTGGTGGGCATAGGCATCGAGTGTGGTTTCTCGGACGCGTTCGAGGAGTTCGAGAAAGGTCGGATCCCCGCCGAGATCGGTGCGCAGGACGATGGTGTCGACCATCATTCCGAGCATCTGCTCCTGGACCCGTTGCCTTCGGTTGGCGACACCGGAGCCGACGGGCAGATCTCGTTGTCCGGAGTACCTGTAGATGAGCAGATAAAAGACGGCGAGCATGGTCATGTAGAGGGTGACGCCGTGCTCGCGGCTGAAGCGTCTGAGATCGTGGTAGAGGTCTCCTGGGAGGGTGAAATATTCGGCATCACCGCGGCTCGAGGGGTATTCGGGCCTGGGGTGATCGGTGGGCATCTCGAGGACGAGGGGCATACCCTGGAGGCGTTGGCGCCAGTGTTCGGCGAGTCGATCGAGCAGTGGTCCGCCGATGACCTGCCGTTGCCAGACGGCGAAGTCGGGGTATTGGGCTTCGAGTGGAGGGAGGGGCGAAGGCAGGTGTTGGGTGAAGGCTCGGTAGAGGGTTTTGATCTCGCGCAGCAGGAGTCCGAAGGACCATCCGTCGTGGACGAAATGGTGCTCGACCTGGATCAACATATGGAGATCGTCTTCGAGGCGCAGGAGCTGCCAGCGGATCAGGGGCAGGACACCGAGATCGAAGGGCACGGCGGTGAGCGCCTCGACGTGTCGATCGGCGGCCTGCTCGCGCGGGTCGGGCGGCAGGTGGCGGAGATCGGTGACGGGCAGGCTGACGGTCCAGGGGGGTTCGACCTTCATGACCGGCTGACCGTCGATTTCGAGGTAGCGGGTGGCGAGGACCTCGTGGCGCCGGACGATCTCTGAGAGTGCGTGTTCGAGAGCCTGGACGTCGAGGGGTCCGTGGAAGGCGAGTGTGGTCTGGAAGTTGTAGGCGATGGATCCGGGCTCGAGCTGCTGGAGAAACCAGACCCGCTCCTGGGGGAAAGAGAGGGGGAAGGTCCGTCCGTCTCTGGGCAGGGGTGTGATTTCCGGGATCGCCGGCCTGGCCAGCTCCCCGCCCCGGAGGAGGCGTTCGATGGCCTCGGCGAGTCGGGCGACGGTGGGGTGCTGGAAAACGGCGGTCATCGGCAGCTCGAGGCCGAAGCGCTGGCGGAGCTGATTGACGACGCGTCCGGCGAGCAAGGAATGTCCGCCGAGCTCGAAGAAATCGTCGTGCCTCGAGAGGTCGTGGATCGAGAGGACCTGGGCCCAGATGGCGGCGACCTCGTGTTCGAGCGGAGTGGCGGGGGGCTGCAAGGCCTCACGGTCGCCGTGGCGGTTGGGCGCCGGCAGCGATCGGCGGTCGATCTTGCCGTTTGGGGTGAGCGGGAAGCGGTCGAGGGCAACGAGTTCGGCCGGGATCATGTAGTCGGGGATTCGACTTCTGAGATGGGCCTTGAGCTCGGGTAGATCGAAGGGTGCGATGGGCAAGACATAGGCGACCAGCCGGGGTTCGAGTGGGGGATCGTGGCGGAGCAAAACGGCGCTGGCGGCGACGGCTGGATGGCGGTCGATCTGGGCTTCGATTTCGCCGAGTTCGATGCGGTAGCCGCGGAGCTTGACCTGGAGATCGATGCGGCCGAGGAAATCGGCCTCGCCGGAGGGCAGGAGTCGGACCAGATCACCGGTGCGGTAGAGGCGTTGTCCGGGTTTGTTCGGGAAGGGGTGTGGCACGAAACGTTCGGCGGTGAGTGCGGGGCGCTGGAGATATCCGTGGGCGAGCCCATCACCGCCGAGGCAGAGCTCACCGGCGGTGCCCATGGGCACCGGATATCCGGCGGGATCGAGGATAAAAGCGTCGGTATTGGCGACCGGAATGCCGATGGGAACGGACTCGGCCTCTTCGGGTACGAGTTGGACCTCGTGGGTGAGCGCAAAGGTGGTGCACTCGGTGGGTCCGTAGACATTGATGAGGTGTTCGTGCTGTGCCTGGAGGGCTACACGGACCCAGCGAGGATCACAACGTTCACCGCCGAACAGCAGGTTTGTGACGGAGGCGAAAGCGTCGGGTATCTGCTGGACGACATGCTGGAAAAGTGCGGTGGTGAGCAGGACGGTGGAGACGCGGCGCAGTCGCAGCTCGCGGGCGAGCCGCTGCGGGTCGCGGAGGATCTCGGTATCGAACCCGACGAGGCATGCGCCGGCGAGCAGTGGCGCCCAGATTTCGAAAGTGGAGGCATCGAAGGCGCTATTGCAGAGCTGGCTGACGCGGTCGTGGATGCCGAGAGTGAGGTAGTTGGAGTTGCAGACCAGTCGGACGACACCGCGGTGCGGAACCACCACCCCTTTGGGTAATCCGGTAGAACCCGAGGTGTAGATGACGTAGGCGGCATCGAGGGGTTGGATGGCGACCTCGAAGGGTGGGTGCTGCTGGTCGTCGTCATCCTCGAAGAGTTCGCGTTCCCGGTCGAAGGCGAAGACACGATCGGCGAATTCGGCGGGGAGCAGAGGCTCGAGATCGGAGTCGGAGAGGATGCAAGGTGCGGCGGTATCGCGGAGTATGAAGTCGAGCCGTTCGGGAGGATGTGCGAGATCGAGGGGGACATAGGCTGCGCCGAGCTTGAGTGCGGCGAGTAAACCGGTGATCATCTCGGGCGATCGCTGGAGGAAAATCGCGACGCAGTCGCCGTGCCTGAGACCGCGCCGGCGGAGCTCGAGTGCGAGCTGGTCGGAACGGCGGTCGAGCTGGCGGTAGGAGAGCGCGAAATCGCCCCAATCGAGTGCGATGGCGTCGCCGCGTCTCAGGACCTGGTGCCTGAAGAGCTCGATCAGGTGCTGGTCGCGCGGATAGGGGCGCTCGCGCAGCTCGACCCAACGCTCGTGCGGGTGGTGGGTCGCCTGGTCTGGGTCGGTACACGAAGCATCGGCGGCAGAGCGAGAAGCGAAACTCATGGCCAGGACTCCGGCAGCATCTCGAGAGGTGAGATCCCAGCCCGGGGTGTCGAACGGGGAGAGCTGGCACGAATCTCCCTGGCAGACCCCGATCGCTGGAGACGGCATCAGCCCGAGTCGGCGGCCGAGATATGCGGCCGACGGGCGAAAGGAATCCGTCGATCGACCGAGAATACGTTGGGCCGAATCCCAGAGTCAAACTCCAGGATCTTGGGCCCACCAGTGATTCGTATGACTCTCCGGCCTGCCAGTCCGACCGCCTGCAGCCCCAACATGCTCGGCCCCCAACATGCCCGCCCCAACATGCCCGCCACGTTCGGCCCGTTACGTTCGGCCCGTTACGTTCGGCCCGTTCATGTTCAGCCCGCCGGCCGGCTACAATGAATCGAGGAGGCCCACACGATGCGACACGCGTTCACCATGGAGTACTGGCAGGACGAGGGCTGGTACGTCGGTCGCCTGAAGGAAGTTCCCGGTGTCTTCAGCCAGGGCGAGACCCTCGTCGAGCTCGAAGAAAACCTCCGCGACGCCTATAACCTCGTGCTGGCCGGAGCAGCCCCCGCCGCGACTCCGGCCGTGACCGAGAGCAAGCCGATCGAGGTCGAGGTGTGAAGCGACGGGCCTTCCTCGAGGAATTGCGGAAGGCCGGCTGTATCCTCGATCGCCACGGCAGCCGCCACGACCTCTACCTCAACCCTGCCAACGGCCGTAAGGCTCCCATCCCTCGCCACACCGAGATCAAGGATAGCCTCTGCCGGCTGATCCGCCAGCAGCTCGGCCTCGCCGAGTAGCCGGAGATCAGAGGGTGCGGGCGAGGCCGGCGAGTTCGGCCAGCGAGTGGGCCTGGAAGACCTCACGCACACTCACCTCGAAGCCGGCCGTGCGATAACGCGAGATCAGGCGGATG
>CAYZWN010000254.1:0-5750 GCA_964482185.1 uncultured Roseivirgaceae bacterium | reverse complement strand
CCTGGGTGTGCCGGGTGGCTGATCGGGGAATCCCGTGTGCCTCGAACCTGCCGGTACCGGGTATGCGCATACCATAAACCATCTGATCACTCCACCCGTGATAGGCGCCACCAACCTTTATGATCTTTTTCTTTTTTGTGGCCAGTCTCGCCACACGGATTGCTGCCATGACGGCTTCTGTTCCGCTGCCAAGCATCCTGAAAAGATCAACAGATGGAAAAAGGCTGCAAATTTTTTCGGCTATTTTATATTCATACTCATGAAACAACCCGGTTGACGGCCCGCAGGTGTTGATTAAATCAAGCACTTTTTCCTTTACAGGAATATAATTGCTGCCTAACACTGTCGGGCCACCAGCCTGCAAAAAATCAATGTAGCGGTTGCCATCCATATCCTCAAGGTAGGCTCCTTCTGCTTTTGTAAAGACCAAAGGAAAGGGATAGTTAAATGCAAGGTTGTGCTGTACTCCTCCGGGGATTACCTTCACCGATTGCTCAAACATCGCTTTGGATTTTTTACACTTATCTTCAAAGTATCTCAGATAGGTATCCATTGCTTTCCTGTCTATCGAAAGAACAGGCAAACTCAGCAATTTGTCTAATTTCTCATATATGGATGCTACATCATGATAATTGGCTATTGCAAAACCCGGATTTGACATATTACTGAAAAATTAAAAAGTACAGACAATAAATTAATAGATTCTTTACTCCGGAACCGAATCCCGTAGTTTTAAATCTAATATTCTAATTAAAGACAATTAAAAAGAAGATACTACTTACTGAAGATTAAGATTTCTGAAATTGATCCAAAAGTCAAATAGTCAGGCAACTTGTTGGGGTTAAGAACAGGCTAACCGTGATATTTCATTTATTATCGCGAGCTCTGACCGGAATATTTGATTCTTCCATCAACAAAGTACATATCGATCGAACCTTTGTTTTTTGCTTCAATGCGGCCTCTCGGAGTGAAGAAAAACTTATCTTTTATGTGCTTGTATGTTTCTCCCGAAATATTCACACGTCCGGCCTCTCCTCCCGACTCAAGCCTGCTGGCTATGTTGACTGCGTCGCCCCAGATATCATAAACAAACTTCTTTTTTCCAACCACTCCAGCGACCACCGGGCCTGTGTTTATGCCAATCCTGATCTCAAAATGAGGCTCTTTCCGCTCAAGTTTTTCTCTTTTACGTTTTTCAACATACTCCACAAATGCCAGTGCTACTTTAACCACATCTTCCGGATTCGTACCGTTTTCGATGGGCACACCACCGGCGCACATATAGCCATCTCCAATTGTTTTGATCTTTTCAATGCACTTCTTTCCCACCGATTTCTCATAGTTCTCAATGATCTGGTCAAATGCAATAAAACACTCGTCCAATTCCCTGACAATTGCCCCGGGCGACATTTGGGAAACGATTGAAGTAAAGCCCTTGAAATCCGTGAACATGACGGTCACCATTTTGTAATACCTGGGTTTTACTTTCTTTTTGGTCTTGAGTTCTTCTGCTATGGGCGCAGGGAGGATATTTAAGAGTAACTGATCTGTCAAGGCTTTCTCTGCTTTCAACTCCCCTTGCCGGCGTTCTATCAAAGCCTTTTGCTCAAGAATCTGCTTGTTTTGCAGGGCAAGTTTTCGGTTGGTTTTTTTCTTGTACTGATTGGCAATAATGGCAACAATGAGAAATAGGAAAATGATACCAATGCCTCCGATCATCATCCTTCTTTCAAGCTCATTCTGCTTTATAATAGCTTCGTTGCGCTGCTGCCGCGCGATTTCACTTTCAAGCCTGAGGTTCATATTTTCAATCTCCGTCTTATTCAGATCAAGCTCGGTTTGCTGCAATTGATTCACCGTTTCAAGCTTTTCTACTTTTACGACGGTCTGTGCCAGCGAATCTTTCGATATAAAAAAATCCTGGTAGCTCTTGTTAATGGCCCTGAATTGCTTTTCATTCTCTGTGTCATTGAGTGCACTGAACGACTCTGCCAACAAAGCTGAAGACTTATAGGCAAGATCATCATAGCGACTTTTTTGCGCATCCCGAAAAGCTATTCTGAGTGCTTTTACTGCTTCGCGGTAATCCCCGGTGATTACCTGGATTTCTCCCCCGTTGATCAAAGTGAGAACGTCTTCATAGCTGCCGTCCATGCCTGCTTTTTGAAAAAGAGTATGCGCTTTTTTAAGATTTTTAATGGATTGTGCGTAATACTCCTGCTCTTGTTCAAGACTGTATCTTCCTGACTCAGCCATTTTCTTTTCGGCCATACCTTGCTTATACAATGCGCGCGCTTCAAGTATCGCCTGTCCTGACAGACTGGCTTCATTAAAGGCATAACCAAAAAATTTTCGTGCAAAGGCCAGGCTGTCGATTTCCAAATAAAACGTTCCAATATCGAATGCCAAACCCGCTGCCGGACCATGCTCTCCCCCTCCGGTGAGTTCGTGATAGCGGCCAACAGAGTCTGCGTAATTGGCCCGTTGGGCAGGAGCCTGGTTTTGAAAGAAAACGAAAGTCAACAAAAATCCACTGATGATCTTCATATGTAAGTGTATGTCATTTTATAATGGCGCATAAATATGGGCAAATATCCACGAACATCTAAATCAAAAAAATCCCGGTCGCTTTGCTGTAAGAAATCGCACCTGTTTGCATCAATTAAGAGTAAAGAAACATTCGCAAAACAAAGGCGTAAATTTGAATATGAACTAAAATTTCTTTTGTTTTAATGCACATTATTGATTGCATGTGGCAAAAACTAAATCATCTGGATCTCGCGAAACTTGAACACGCCAGAAACCAGATCATCAATGTACTACAGCTGGTGAATGGCGGACCGCGATCATTTGCCCCGGATGAATTACCCGGCGAAGCAAACCGGGTTCACTGGGATAAAGAATCAAATTCCTTCAAAAGCAATCGATTCGGACCTGACGGGGATATTTTTCTCGCTTTGGACATTGAACAGCTTATCCTCTCAATTATGGGCCCCGGAAATCAGAGAGAACACCTTGTGCTATCCGGGATGACTTATCCGATGGCCTTTGGATGGTTGACCATAAAACTCGAAAACCTGGGTCTTAATGCAAACAATTACAATGATGATACTGATTATAAGATCGAGTACACCATGAAACCGTGGGAAGAAATAGATACTTCCCAGGATCGCATTTATGACCAGATACCCTTGTATTACTCCAATGCTGAATTTGTACTTAAATCAATTAATTACGCCCATTTAAAGAATCAAGGCAACATATCTGCGGCAACGCAAACTGCTGATCTTGTTCTGTCTTATAATGCTGATCCGGTTGTGAATATTGGGTTCTCACTGGGGAACAGGCCATTTCCGGAGCCCTATTATTATATCCGGTTGAATGGAGAGCCTGAAAAAATAAAATCATTGTCAGGAATGTGGAACGAGCGGAGCAATGAGCTCCTGATCATGGCAAGCGACTTTATCAGCAAAACCCAGGAGCGGGACTTTGAACGCGTCATTCAATTTTATGACACGAACCTGGCTGCACTCATAAACCGTTGAAATGTGTTTTGTGCCCAATTCATCAACAGGCAGAAAATCAATTGTTCATTAAGTCCGGGAAGGTTTGCCAGGATACCGCTGAATTTGTATTGAAGCAAAAAGCCCTGACCGCAAAATATTCTGTTTATATTATACAAATTGCATTCGTTTTGGTATTTACGTTATTTTGAATAAAAATGGAGTATTCATGGAAGATCAATTAACTACACACGAAGATACAAGCATCATTAGCAAGGCGGAAAAATATGTAACAAATCTGCTTGCAGATCTCCCTGACAATATGGTTTATCACAACCTCGGTCACACCCGTGAGGTGGTCAAGGCTGCTGATAAGATAGCAGATTATGCAGGCCTGAACACTGAAGAAAAGGAAATCCTCATCATTGCGGCGTGGTTTCACGACACCGGATATAAAAAGTCATACAAGAATCATGAAAATGAGAGTATCAACTTTGCGAATGCTTTTTGTGAAGAAAACAATTACCCTGAGGCTAATAAAAAGCAGATCATTGCCTGTATCGAATCTACCAAAGTGGGTGAAAAACCAAAAACCAATCTCGAATTCGCCTTAAATGATGCTGATTACGCCCACCTGTCAAAAAAGTCGTATTTCGACAGGCTCTATTTGCTGAGAAACGAAATCGAAAAAACAACCGGTGAACAGATACCTGAGCAAGAGTGGTTTAAAGAAAACCTGGATTTTCTCAAAAAACACGAGTATTACACTGAATATGGAAAAGTTGTGCTGATGGCCAAAAAAGAAAGAAATATTCAGGTGCAGGAGAAGATGCTCAGGAAACTCTCCAAGCTTCAGGACACCATGATTGAGAAGGATCTGAACATAGATCATGAAAAACTTAAAGAGTTAAAGAAAAAGCTGAAAAAAGCTGAAGGTCGTCCTGACCGGGGCATCGAGACGATGTTTCGCCTTACGTCCAGAAACCACCTTCAGTTAAGTTCCATAGCCGATAGCAAAGCCAACATTTTAATTTCCGTAAATTCAATTATCATATCAATTGTAATCGGCGGATTGATCAAAGCACTCGACACAAATCCTCACCTGATAATCCCTACATATATTACACTGACAATTAGTGTGTTAACAATAATATTTTCTGTAATTGCTTTGAGGCCCAACGTGACCAAGGGAAAATTTACTCGAAAAGACATTGAAGAAAAGAATACCAACTTACTGTTTTTTGGAAACTTTCACAGTATGGAAAGGGAAGACTACCAATGGGGCATGATGGAAATGATCAATGACTCACATTATCTTTATTCAAGCCTGATTGATGATATCTATTTTCTCGGCAAAGTACTTGGTAAAAAATATCGCTACTTGCGTATATCCTACAACACATTCATGCTTGGCATTATTGTTTCAGTTGTCGCTTTTGTGATTGCGAATATCATATACAGCAGAAGTTTATCAATCTGAAAATTTGCAACATGAAATTTGTGCTATGTTGTATAAAACCACGATGGCGGTAACCTTTAAGTTATCAAAATCTGCCAGGGCCCAGTACCGCAGAATCAGCTTGTAAACTGCTACACTTTCAGAATCTGAGCGTTTCGCGCAATCTGTTGTATCCCGACTTGCTCACAGGTATGGTTTGCTGATTTTTCAGCTTTACGATGTATCCCTCCCGGTCATACAGCTCGATTTGGGAAATAAAATCGAGCCTGACAATGTACGATCTGTGTACTCTCACAAACCCGTCCGGAGGAAGATGCACTTCAAAATACTTCATGGTATTTTGCTTCAGATACTTGCCATCGGTGGTATAGATCATCACGTAATCGTCCTGAGATTCGAGATAATGTATTTCATCCGTGTAAATAATCCGGATTCTGGTTCCGGTTTTTACTGCGATGCGATCAATGATTTCGACCTGACTCTGATGGTCTTTTAACAATTCTTGCAAAGGTGAGGTAGTTGCGACTCCAGCGAATCTCGATGCTTTTTCCACCGCCATCTTCAGTCTGTCTAAAGAATATGGCTTCAGGAGATAATCCACTGCATTGCGTTCGAATGCTTTCAGCGCATATTGGTCATAGGCGGTCACAAATATTACCTGAGGTATTTCGTCGAGCAGTTCCAGCATTTCAAAGCCGTTGAGCTTTGGCATTTGAATGTCGAGGAAGATCAGCTCCGGTTTCAGCTCCATGATGCCTTTCAGGCCATCAAATCCATTCTCAAACTCA
>CAYZWN010000253.1:0-5896 GCA_964482185.1 uncultured Roseivirgaceae bacterium | reverse complement strand
AAAATACTTTACCGAGATCGTTGTCAGCGATATGGTGATGCTGGGGAAAAAGTAATTTTTTGACCGGCAAAATCGACCCGGCGTCATTCCAATGTCTAAATGACGGGTAAGTCGGGCGGGTCGAACTTCAGGCTTTAGTCAGAGCTCAATCGATCTGGCTAAAGTCTGACCTTTATACCCTTCGGGCGAGGCGCTCTAAGTTCCAGTCCCATGCATTGTTTAAACAATTATCACGCTGTATTCCTCTTTTGGCACAAGATTGCCAAAGGGCTCAAGTTCCAGTTGATGCGCCCTGAATATTTGCTGCACTGCCTGGATGGCATGCGTTTCGACGCATACCAGCAAACCACCGCTTGTCTGTGGATCACAAAGTATTTGCTTAGTCGTGTCGGTTAGCCCGCTTACTTTATGCCCGTAACTGCCGAAGTTGCGGTTGGTGCCCCCCGGTATGCATTTCTGCTCCAGGTATCGCTTTGCTGCCGGTATCACGGGTACCTTTTCCGGATCAATTACTGCCGATACACCGCTGCCCTCACAAACCTCAATGAGGTGCCCGAGCAATCCAAAGCCGGTTACATCCGTGAGTGCAGCTACGCCTTTGATTTGCCCGAGTGCTGTGCCAATCTTATTGAGGGTGAGCATCAGTTGTACAACCGTTTTGCGGTCTTCTTCCATAAGCACACCCCTTTTTTCGGCAGTGGTCAATATCCCGATACCGAGTGGCTTGGTAAGGAATAAGGAGCAACCGGGTGTTGCCTTATCATTCCTTTTAATCTGAGATATGTCTGCTTTGCCGGTTACGGCCAGGCCAAAGATTGGCTCCGGCGCATCGATGCTGTGTCCGCCGGCCAGGGCGATTCCGGCATCTGCACAAACTTTTTTTGCTCCGGACACTACCTGTCCGGCTACCTTTGCCGACAACTTCTCTATTGGCCAGCCAAGTATGGAAATAGCCATAATCGGCTCTCCCCCCATGGCATAAATATCACTGATGGCGTTTGTTGCTGCTATCGCGCCAAAATCAAACGGATCATCAACGATTGGCATAAAAAAATCGGTCGTGCTGATGATGGCTGTTTGGTCATTTAGTGCATACACGGCCGCATCATCTTTGGTCTGATTGCCCACAAGCAGATTTGGGTCTGAAAAAGAAAAGGATGTATCAGATAGTATTTCATCCAACATTTTAGGTGAAATTTTGCACCCGCAACCTGCACCGTGAGAATATTGTGTCAGTTTGATGTTCTCCATTATAGTATCAGTTTATCAGCAATTTTAATGAGATCCAATGCCATTTCATCCGCGATGCCGGTTTTGGATTTATACTTTGCAATGGCTTTTTTCTTGTATTTGTTTTTCGAAAACAAGTATGTGCTGTCGTAGTACTGAAGCAACAGAAGGACTACTTCTTCCAGTCTGTCAACTGCCAGCAATTCAAGCGCTTCCTTTACCCTGTTTCCGCCGAATCTGCTTTGTATTTTTCTTATTGAGTCCTCCAAATCAGATTTTGGCAGGCAGCCATACTCCTGCACAATCCGTTGCGCACGGATTTTTTTGGGTACTTCTATTTCTATGACATCAGTGCGGTTCATGGTTTCCCAGAGGGTTTGAGGCAGATACACCTTTCCGATTGAAAGGCTTTCACTTTCAATCCATATCCTTTTTTCAAAATCAAGCGCAAGTAAATCGGCATGTAACCTGTTTTGAAATTGTGCTGTGTTTGGCTGTTCACCCAGGCCCAATGCGCCAAATGCAGACCCTTTGTGATTTGCCCTTCGCTCAATGTCGATTACCTGCTCGCCATGGCTTTTTAATGATTTCAGAACGTCTGTTTTGCCGCACCCGGTTGGGCCATGTAAAACAATGAGATGGTTGAGGCTAACAAAATCTGTGAGTAACTGCTGCCGATATGCTTTATATCCGCCTTCCAGTACAATTACATCCAGACCGACCAGTTCGAACAGCCAGGCCAATTTATCGCTGCGCATGCCTCCACGCCAGCAGTGTACTTTCAGTTTGCCGCCGACGGCCAGTGATTTTGCTTTTTTTGCCAGATCTGACATTTTCGGGCCAACGATTGAAAGTCCGAGTTCTATTGCTTCCGGTTTACCGACTTTGGTATATATAGTGCCCACCCGTACGCGCTCCGCATCACTGAAAAGTGGGAGATTGATTGCCCCTTCTATATGACCTTCAGCAAATTCGCCAGGAGATCGCACATCAATAATTGGCACTTCATTTCCTTCAAGAAGAAACTCCCTGATTCCTGCACGCATCATGTAGATTTAAAAACTGGTTATTGACGTGGTTAACTTTCGGTCACTTTCTCACCTACAATAAAAGGTTTCGGAATTTTAAAGAGCTTTGAAAGATAATACGTCATAAACATCAGCGGGACAACGGAAGTGATTGGCGAAACAGCCTCAGGTACGTCTTTGTCATCATAGTAAAACACGTGAGCGCCGGCATTTTCAACCAGCTCAAACAACTTATTGGTACGCCGGTAGGAAGCACCTTCCGACCGGATGACTATAACCACGCTGTCTTTTGCTGTTTCTTTGGGCCCATGATCATATTCCGATACCGACATGCCGATGAATGGATGCTTGGTGGCTTCACTCAAAATGTGCGCCGCCTGATGCACTGTTGCAATGTTGGGGCCGTTGCCTATAATGTAGCTGCCTTTGTAGTCTTTGCCGACAATCAGCTCATAAATCAATCCGGCGGTCTCCTGACCCCATTTTTCATATTCATACATCCTGCCTCTCAACATTTCTACTGCCGGAGAAGGATCGACACCCAGGCCATTATAAAGTGTGATGAGGGTATTGATATAAGTTTTTGTCGAGGAACTGATTTCTTTGCCGGCAAGAATAGGAAATACACGTTCCAAATTGGTTGAAACGCACAACGGGCTTTTGAGCACATTGGTAATGGCAATAAACCTTCTGAACAGATCTCTGCACCAGATCACTTCGCTGCTTCTTCCTGACTGCGAGATCAGTACACCCATATCGCGCATTTTTTTTCCCGACAAATAATTGTAATACTCCGAAGCACGGAATGGCTGTATCGGAATGCCCTGATAGTAAAGTGCAAGGGTTGCATAATGTGAAGAGCCCATCCCGATGTAAGGCACATTGGTCGGCAATTGTATATTTTGTGTCGAGTAGAGAATCTTTTCCGCCCTGTCTGGTATTTCTTTTATTTCATTTATCATGTATAAATCTTTTGGCTTTGGTATATTCCAAAAATAAACATTATTATTTCAAATCGTGATGAATGTTTGGGAAAAATGGACATTCAGTAATGTAAATGAAACTTAAAGATGAATGAACGGTACCCCTGGCTGGCCCTGGCCCAAAAGCTCCAATCTGTTGCGCAGGCCGGATTGACATATTCCACCAATAAGTATGATCTGGAGCGTTTTGATCAGATAATGGATGTGGCGGCAGATATTGTTGCTAAGCACGCTGAATTGGATAAATCGGAAGTTGCATCAGTCTTTTCGAAGGAAGATGGATATCTGACGCCAAAAGTTGACGTACGCGGCGTGGTGATAAGGGAACATAAAATATTGATGGTGCGCGAAACCCACGATGGTAAATGGGCACTTCCCGGCGGCTGGGCTGACATCGGGCTGACCGCTTCTGAGGTTACAGAAAAAGAGGTGCAGGAAGAATCCGGCCTCACTGTAAAGTGCGAGCGGCTGCTGGCTGTTCTGGATAAAAAGTGCCATCCGCACCCGCCTGACATTTATTACGCTTACAAACTGTTTTTTCTTTGCTGTGAAACCGGTGGCGAACTTGAACCCGGTATGGAAACGAGCGACGCAGGTTTTTTCGCCCCGGACGAACTGCCGGAATTGTCAACCGGAAGAAATACCAGGTCACAGATCGAAACAATGTTAAAATTATCAAGCGGTGAATACCCCGTACTATTTGATTAGCTTGTTGAGCTCTTCCCGTACCTTGAGGGCTGATTTTCTGAAAGAAGTTGTCTCATTTGCGTCTAAGGCAATATGCAACTGCTGCCTGATGCCTTCCCTGCCCACCACTACCGGAACCGACAGGCAGACATCCTCCACATCCATGTAGCCATTTACCAACGTGCTTACCGGCATGGTGCGGTTTTCGTCCTTTATGATGCTTTGCACAATCAGGGAAGTTGCCATGGCGATCGCGAAATTTGTATATCCTTTGCCTTTCACAATTTCGTGCGCTACGATTTCCGAATGCTCAATCAGGCGATTGATTTCAGATGACGGCTGAATTTTAACCCCGCCGGTAAAGGCTGCGCTGATCACTGGAAACTGTGTTGCGCCGTGTTCCCCAATGATATAGGCCCTGATATCGTCCGGATGAATGAGGTATTTTTCCGAAAGCGCCTTTCTGAACCGCGCGCTGTCGATAAGCGTACCAACTCCCAGCACCTTATGCGGCTGGAAGCCTGAATACCTGATCGCCAGGTATGTCATAACGTCCACCGGGTTCGTAACAACTATGACAATAGCGGCCGGGCTCAGCCGGGCGATGGCCGGCAGCATCGTTTTAAAAAGGTCATCATTGCCGGGGCAGAGATCGTACCTGGAAGTGTAGTGATCTTTCCAGGGAACGGATGCTGTGATGATGACAATATCTGAATCAGCAGATATGCTGAGATCGCCTCCCTTTATTGGTATTATATGATCAGTGAAGGTGAGTGCATGCTTAAGGTCTTCTGCATCGGATTGGGCTTTCACTTCCGACCGGTCGATAAGTGCAAGCTCATCAGCAAGGTCTTTGATCATGAGCGTATAAGCCAGTGTAGCGCCAACATGCCCAACACCTACAACGGAAACTTTCATTTTGATGTGTTTATTACCTGATAAAAAAGTCGTGAACGAGCGGGTAAGGTAGAGATAAAAAAAAATCTTCCCAACCGGCATCGAATTTAGGAAGCGGATTCTACTTGCGGCGGGAAGATCTCTAACCCTTAACTTAGCGATAAATATCACAAAATTGCCTTTGTAAAAACTGCCATGAAAAGTGACCCGACTGCAGGATAACTGACCGCTAACAAAACATTAAAACATTAACCCCCTGAAAAACAAGCCCTCTTGTATTTTATTCAGTCACGAATGTTATCATGGCTTGATGCGCAGCCTGTTGATTGTTAATTATCAGGCAACACACAGTTGAAAAAGTAATACGAAGATCTAACAGGTTTTATAAAATGTTCACACGGAAATATTTGCAATAAACGTCATTCAGTCGTTCAAAAGAACCAGGTATTAAAAGTCAATAATAGATTTATCGGGCCATATGTTCAATATTTTTGATTAACACGAGAACGGGTTTTGACAATTTTAAAGTCAATGACGTAAGTACATCATGAAGCTGTTTTTAGGAGAAAAATACCAGCCAACCCCAGACAGGCGATAGTATTGAAATCAGATTCCGTATAAAATCTCTGCGTCTCTCCATCTCAACGGTGCACAAATAAACTCTGTCGCTTATCCCTGGAAATAACGCTGGTTTATATTTAATGGTGAATCGATATGTGGTTGTAAATAAACCGCAAAGACGCGAAGGCGCAAAGTTGGTGCTTCGTTTTGAGTGTTTTAGACAGTGAAAAGAATTCTTCCCAGCCAGATTTAAAAATGTCGAAGACAGATTACCGTTCTCATGACCCTGGACTGTCTTTAATTGATTGGCCGGTTGGCTGACCATCCCGGATTCAAAAGCTCTTTTCTTTTCTGAAGTCAGTGAGGATTTTTTCATGATCAAAGGCGAGTGGGGGCAGATTTTCTAAATCAAACCAGCGGACGCTGGCTGCATCGTCGCCTGCTTTGGCAGGGGCATCAACAGGTGCAAATCCATAAAACACCACAGATATAGTGCGACCTCTGGGGTCA
>CAYZWN010000252.1:0-5972 GCA_964482185.1 uncultured Roseivirgaceae bacterium | reverse complement strand
AAAATATCCTTTGGAAATTGGGTAGGCGGTGATCGTGATGGCCATCCTTTTGTAACGGATGTGGTAACAAAGCAAACGCTGGAATCACTCCGCCTCCACGCGCTTATTGTTCTAAATCGCAAACTCACAAAACTCGTCCGGCAGATTAGTTTTACTTACTCATACAAAGAATGCCACTGGAAAATGCGCGAACGTATCGACGAGTTGGTGGCCGATCTTGGCTCAAAAGGTACAGATGCCCTCGAAAGAAACAAAGGCGAAGTTTTCAGGCAGTTTATTAATTTGATCATCACCAAACTGCCCATTGATACAAAAAGAGGGCACGCCACTGAGTTGCAGCAAAGCCTCGGTTCTTACCGGAACGAACAGGAAGTATTGGATGATCTGGAATTATTGCAGGAAGCCCTGGTCGAATATGGAGCCCCCACTGTAGCTTACACAGATGTCAATGATGCCATCAGGCTGGTAGAAACTTTCGGCTTTCACCTGGCTCACCTCGATATTCGTCAAAACAGCCAGTTTCATGAAAAGGCATTGATTCAGTTGCTTGAAGCATCTTCCCTGAATCCGGATAAATATGCACAACTTGATGCCGATCAAAAACTCAAATTCATCAATACTGAATTAAAATCAATCAGGCCATTTACACACCCTTCGATGAAGCTGGGTGAAAATGCTGAGGCAGTTCTGGGTTGTTACAGGGTTATTGCAGAACATATCCGGAACTTTGGCTCAATAGGCATCGGATCGTTCATTGTAAGCATGACCAGAAACCTGACAGATTTGCTCACCGTTTACATTATGGCAAGAGAGGCCGGGCTTTTACTCAATATAGACGACGGGCTGATTTGTCCGCTGCCCATCGTGCCGTTGTTTGAAACAATAGAAGACCTGGAACGGTCGCCTAAAATATTAGATGAATTTCTCAGCCACCCGCTCACAAAAAATAGTCTGAAATATCGCAGCAAGTCGCATCCGTCGCGAAGCAAAGTGCAACAGGTAATGGTAGGATACAGCGACAGCAACAAAGACGGGGGCATTCTGGCCAGCCAATGGAATCTCTATAAAGCCCAAACCCGCCTTATCGAAGTGGGCGAGAAACACGGCGTTAAAATCAGATTCTTCCACGGAAAAGGCGGATCCATAAGCCGTGGCGCCGGGCCGGTGCACTACTTCATCAAATCATTGCCGACAAATTCTGTGAATGGCGATATCCGTATCACCGAGCAGGGTGAAACAATCGCCCAAAAATATGCCAACAAAATTAACGCCGCCTACAACATCGAGCTGCTTATGGCTTCTGCCACAGGGCGCACGATTATCGATAAGATTAAGAGGAAGGAAGATTTTCGTTATTTTAACCTTATGGAAAATCTCAGCGAAGAAAGCAAAACCAGATATCTTGAACTTGTCCGTGGGGCTGGTTTTATCGATTATTTCAAAACATCGACACCAATCGATGCAATCGAATCAAGTAAAATCGGCTCAAGACCCGCACGCCGAACAGGAAGCAATACGATTCAGGATTTACGGGCCATACCATGGGTTTTTAGCTGGAATCAATCAAGGTATAATATGACAAGCTGGTATGGTGTCGGCAGCACCATCAGTATGCTTATGTCAGAAAAAAAGAAAGAATTCGAAATGCTCAAAGATGCCATGATGCATGACGATTTCATCCGTTATGTGTTTACAAATGTAGATACAAGCCTGGCAGCTTCGGATGCTTCGATTATGAACAGGTACGCCAAACTTGTTCAGGATAAGAAACTCATGACCAAATATTTCGCAATGTTTGAACAGGAGTTGGCAGAATCGCGTAACATCATGCTGGCTCTTCTGGGAAAAACCTTCGAAGAACGTAGGCCACAACACTATTATTCAAATGTACTGAGGGCATCGATACTTACAAATCTGCACCTTAAACAAATAGACCTGCTGAAACAATGGCGTCATGAAAAAGCAAACAACAACCATCAGGCGGCTGAGGCGATATTAATGCTGCTGCTGCTCACGATCAACGCGATTGCAGGCGCTCTTAGAAATACTGGGTAATACTTGCTTTCAGGCAGTCTGAATGCAAGACCACGCTTCGGGCTTGGAAATTCCGGAGCTTTTTATCCGAATCATTACCTGTTCCAGTAATGTCCAAAAACCATGTAGTAGGCAAACTGGTCAGGCCCTGTTGCCACATCAATGCCAACGCGCAAGTTGAAAGCCCGCGCAAGCAGATACCTGAATCCTGCACCACCTGCCCAATGCCATTGATCATTTTTCAGGGATTCTTCATTGCTGTAGGTTCGTCCGGAACCCAGAAATCCCACAGCACTCCACCGGGAAGTGATATCGAAACGCTGTTCCGTTTCGAAAAGAAGCGTCTGATCTCCCTGATACCGCATCGCCGGGATGCCGCGCATGTAGATAAAGGGCTTCAGATAAAAAGGCGCTCCGTCTGTAATGGCTTTCACTTCAGCTTTCATGCCACTCACCCACCTGGGACTAAAATGTGAAAACCAGGTCGCAAAGGTTGTATAACGCTCCGTATTGTAATCACTGCCAAATGCTTCTCTGCTCCAATCGATCGACGTTTTAAAGCGCAGCCCCTTGTCCGGTGTAAATATTGAATTGCGGTTATCCCAATCAGCATACAAGCCGAGCGATCCAACAACGCTTTCCATATCTTCCGGATCAAAAATCACTCCCGGCAGATCTGAATTTGCCCCACCCGCCTGGGTTTTGAAAAGCATGTACTTGCTACCGAGAAAAATTTTGTTTTTGAAAACGTTCTTACTCCCATCAAGCAATATACCGACCGGTTGAAGATTGAGTAAAAACTCCTTTTCGCCTAAGTCCTGAATTTCCCTGTAAAAACTAAGGTTAATATCGCCATAAAAACCTATAACTCGGTAGCGCATGCCAATATCCGGAAATGAGCCCTGCTGAAAAATCCCCAATCCCCACGTTTTGTTGGCAGTATATAAGCCGCCCACCGCCGTGATATCCGGAAAATGAAACCCTTCCTCCCGGCTCACTTTTTTCTTCGGATGGATAAAAACAAGCCCCAGCGCTACACCAAAATTTCCCAGCGCAGGCTCACTGATGATGATCGGGAACGGAACAAAACCATGTAAATTGACAATGTAATCGCTCAGATCAATCTGCCCATCGATCGTATCCTTCAATACAAGTTTTTGATCCTGCGCCCGTACGCTTTGAAACAGCAGAAAGCCAAATAAAAAAATCAAGAGACGCTTCATTTAGAAAAAATTATTAGAATAAATTTAATGATTTTATTCTGAGCCTTAGTGGAGAACTACAAAAATGAATTACAGAAATGAGCATGCACAATAAATGAAAAAAGACCACTATAAATGGTCTTTTGAGATAAATTAGCTCACGCAATTCAAGGCGGATTGATGAATTCTGCCTATCAATTTAAATACTTGATAATTGCTTCGTCCATCGGCTTAACCTTCGATGGAAAATACTCAAGCAACTGCCCGTTCTCATCAATCAGGAATTTATTAAAATTCCAGTTAATGGCATAATCGCCCTTTCCGTTTAGTGATTTTTGAGTCAGCCATTTGTAAATCGGATGTTGATTATCCCCTTTCACATCAATGATGGTGGTCATCGGGAAGGTAACATCAAACTTACTTGAGCAAAATTGCTTAATCTCCAGCTCGCTGTCGAGCTCCTGGCCGCCAAACTGATCGCATGGAAATCCCAGAACAACCAGCTTGTCCTCATACTGTACTGACAGCTTTTGCAGATCCTCATACTGAGGTGTGTATCCACATTTGGAGGCCACATTCACAATCAGAATTTTCTTCCCCTTGTAGGCAGCAAGATCGATTTGGGCATCACTATCCAGCGCCTTGATTTTGTAATCGTAGATGGAGGGGGCAACTGAATTGAGCATGATTAATAGTGTGAACAATAATTTCATAATATTCTAAGGTTTAAGTGTACATGATTCAAAAACTACTGATTACCGGTTTTGTTCCGGATTTCAGATAAAGTTAATGAAATCAAATGGCATAATAAAAAGGTCTAAATGCAGACTTTTCTCTGTTCATAAAAATTGATAAAAGCTCATTTCCCTTTGTTAATCGTGCGCTTTTTCGCTTCCTCGGTCAACGCAAAGCTTTCTCTTCTTGTAATTTTGGAAATAAACCTGACAGCTCTGAATCTCAAGGCGCTCCAGTCTTCATCAATTGCGACCTGGCGCACAGCCTCCATTCCAAAATTTCCCATGATTTCCCAACCCGTATCCCTGTTGAAATCACACTTATACTTTTTCGAAGAACCTTTGGGATAACAAAACCAGACAATGGCATCTTCGGCAAGTTTTGGAGCTATCAGCCGGATAGTTCGGTCGATTTCATACTGTTGGGTCATAAAAGCGATGACAAACTCAATATTTACTGTTTGCTGTGGGTCCTGAATTACCAGCGCCAAACCAACCATTTCATTTAAAATTACCTGAAAAGACGGTGGTGTATTAATGGCAATAATCTGCTTCTGATCTTTGAAATTAAGTTTCCTGAAAAGCCGATTCATATTATTACTATTTTGAATTTTTATTCAAATCATCTGAGATACATCCAGGTGATGCATGCAATTTGGCTCGCTTAATTAAATTTAAGCCCTGGTTTCTTTTAGTCTTGCCAATACCTCCTTTGATTGCTCAAAATGCCGCAATTCATGACTAACGATAATATCAAATGCTTTTTCAAGTCTGTACACAATGGTTCTGCTTGCCGGTGAATGAATTATTGCGCCGTTCTTAATATGTGATTCCGATCTTGCCATTTTCTCCTTTAATTCAGACTGATGATTTATAAAACTTTCAAGAATCCCTTGTGAAATCTCGCTTGTCCGGGGCTCCCAGACAGAAAAGGTTTTCATCTTTTTCCTCCTGTCGGGCTGTACTGCTGAAAAAATGAGTCTCTCAAAAAAAGCAACGACAAATCTGAGCCTCGATAAAAACGGGGGTTTGTAAATACCTGCGTGCAGATTATCCAAAATCGGAAAATAAGTTTGATTGACCAGCATCAAATGATCCACATTCTGTGCAATACTCCATACATCGGCATTTTGCTTCCAGTTGAGCTTCTCCTCAGATAGTCCGCCAAACTCCTTTTTAAAGGAATCGGTTATTTGATCAATTTCTTTCAGCCATTTCATCGTTTACTTTTTGTAGCCAAGGAGATAGTGAACCGGCATCGGGCCTGGTGTTTTTCCAATTTCCCAATGATAATCTTCATTCCCATCCAAAGAATCCACCAACTCCCATAGCTCCTTAACAGAATAGGTTCTTAAAATTGACGCAACGCCATCCCACAATATATACAAAGGCACGATTGGCAAAAGATAAATAAATGGTAAAACACTCCATCGTACAGGCCTGATAAACGGCGTGAAAATCAGCACGTTTAAAATCACAAAGAACATGGAAAATATACTTGGGGGATTTTTTCCAAGAGGTTCAAAAATGGCGATCGGCGAATTGGAATCCATGGCATTCCGGAGTATCCTGCGCGCATCATGGGGCCGGAAATGATGGAAAGCCGCAAACATCGTCCTGAATTTTCCCTGTAAATGAACAGGCAGGTCCATGGCATTCACTGCAACTTTTTCGTATTCAAAAATATCCGGAAGCTCACTTTTAATCCGATAAAAGGCCCTGGGATTTTGATAATAATCGGTCATAATAATCTTAAGCCCAAGCACTTCCTTGCTCAAATCTTTGGCCAGATTCACTAAATCACCACCTCCCCCTGAGGCGCAATCCACCCATTGCGGCGCACCACTCTTTTCAAGACCTTTTTTTATTAATGGAAGTACCGGCTTATAAATATGAAATTTTGCCGATATAAATTTCAGATAATCGGTGCCATAGTCACGCCAGGCAGACGGAAACCAACTTAAATCTTCCCACTCAAGAGCGTGAAACCTTCTCATGGTTG
>CAYZWN010000251.1:0-6023 GCA_964482185.1 uncultured Roseivirgaceae bacterium | reverse complement strand
CTTTCCTGAAAAGCTACAAAAACCTCGTCTCGAAATCTCAGCAGGTTATCTGCTTAACTGCAAAGCTGAATATTATGCGCATAACACTGGTTTACTTTGTATTACACACGCTATCCAAAAGTGAATCGAGAACGCTTTGTTTTCACTATTTGCGTTTTTAGCGCATAATTTGTTCGCTTTTTCACCAAATTCTTACCTGTGTTTAAAACCAACGGTTAACCACCTCAATATAGCGGTCACTTTAATTGTCGAGTTCATATTAAAACCTGAAAACACTTTTTAGCTTACTAAAACCCTGCAAGACTTAGGGTGGAAAACGGAGGAATATTAAGATGAAAAAACTTGCACAAATTTTGGTAATCACAGTCTTTGCCGCAGTAGTGCTTACCCCTGATCAGGTTTCAGCCCAGACAAACATTTACAAGTTGCACTCCCTGTTTATGTACAACTTTGTAAAGAACATCAAGTGGGACAACATCGGCGACGAATTTGTAATTGGCGTTTACAACAATAACACAGTGCTGAAAGAAGTTGCTGCCAACTTTGAAAACAAAAGTATCAGCGGTAAAAAATTCAACGTGAGAGCAATCAGCAGTTCTGCCGAAGCCGGCAGCTGCCAAATTGTTTACATTCCTAAAACCAATAAAAACAAGGCCACTGAACTGATAAAAGAAATCAACACGCCGCAAATTCTGGTCGTTACCGAGGAAGATCTTGTAGCGGAAGGCGCTTCGATCAGTTTTGAACTGATCGATTCAAAGCTCAATTTTAAAATCAATAAAAACAACGCCGAAGAAAAGGGGCTTAAAATCAGTAGTTCGCTGCTGGCTTTGGGTACCGTTATTTAGTTTACTTTACACAAAAATCAATTCGGGAAAACCTCGTTCGCGAGGTTTTTTTTTGCCCGGAATTACACAAAAAAATAAGGAGTCGCTTTTTGAGCAAACTCCTTACTTCGTGGAGGATGGTTGGATGGTCAATCAGCTTTTAAGACAACAGAATAAAAGCCAGATAGAACAATGTCAAAATCCTGGTAATGATCCAAAAAAACGATTTAACAGAATTCATAAAGCTAACCGGATTGTAGTTCAAAAATAAGCATTTTCTTCGTCTGAGAATAAGGGCATATCCTCAGGGCGGGTGCGGCTTTTGCACAAAACGCAAATTATTCAGAGAGCAGCCTGGCGCTATTACGGATTAGTGAAAATTAAAAATCATTGCATCGCTCATTTTGCATTTATTGCAAATAATCAAACTGCTTATTTGCATATTTTGCAAATATTCGATGCGCCTGTGGTAGCCCCGGGATTGTAGTCGTATTCTTCAGTCAAATCAATTGCCAGAAAAATAAAAAATATTCAACGGCCATCCGGCGTCAGAAAACTATGCAGTACTTTACGAGGACCTCTGTTAACGCATGATCTATTGCGAACGAGCAGGTAATCCGGATTATGAATCCCCTAACAGGAATTTAAATCATATGAATCTCATCCTTTGCGTCACTGCGCCTTTGCGGGCAATCCACCGGTCATTTACCTTTGATTAGGAACCAGATTCAATCTCCAGGCCCTTGCTTCCGCTTTTTACCTGTGGGTTTTGCCTGAAATCTTTGTTTTTCCAGGGTGTGAATGTCGGATATTTACGGCCAAAAAGATTTACAAATCCGGAGTGCTGTAAGTCGAGCCAGAACCGCGTACTGTGGCGAAAGCCCGATGCGTTTTCGCAGAGTATGCTTACTTTCAGTTGTATTTTCCTCAATTCAGTGATGAGTTGTTTATAATCCTTTACAGGAACTGAGTTTTTCGAGAGTATTTTGATGGTCAATCCGATTTTCTCACCGGGGCTGATGTTCCTCAATTGCAGGGAACTGTTGGAACGCAAAAAATCTTCCGCCCTGGGCACATCGCACATGAGCTTCAATGGAATTCTATTAATCAGCCAGACTTTTGACTTGGGAAGAAATTCTGCGTAGATGTCACCCGCTAATACATTATAAGCCCAATATTCAGAATCATTGTACAAATCGCCTGTAAAAACCAAACCTCCCCACAAAAACCTGTTCCCCTCAATATCTCCCTTTACCGGCAATACCTGAACATTTTTGATGTAGATTCGCGGTCTGAAAAAATTTTTTCCTACAAAAAAGAAAGCCAGCAGTCCCGCAAGGGAACTACCTATAAAAACGGCAATCATGGTTGACAAAAAAATCCAAAAGGTCATATCGCTTGATCGGGTTGCCTTCCTGGAGAAGGTAGAACAAAATTAGTTTTGAAATTGAATTTAACCATTAAAATATTGAATTATTTCTATTTACGATAAAACAGTCGATTCCATCGACAAACGTAGAAAACTTATTTGCTTTTACCATAAATCCACCCCTTTAGCCGGTAAAAATACGGATCATACTCAAGTTATCAATATTGTTTTATATTGCATTGCAAAATGGCTGCCTTATGAATGCTGACGTGTTGGATGGAGTGAAGCTGAACTGGAATCCCGATGCAACTTTAGCACTTAACTTCGCTATTGGTTTTATAATGTTTGGCGTTGCGCTGGGCTTAACGAAAAAAAACTTCATCGATTTATATAAAAATCCCAGGCCGACTTTCACCGGTATCATATCGCAGTTTTTATTGCTTCCATTTTTCACTTTTATTTTGGTATGGCTTTTTGATCCTTTGCCGGGTTTGGCCTTGGGAATGATCCTGGTAGCAGCCTGTCCGGGAGGCAATGTTTCAAACTTCTTTTCTGCGCTGGGCAATGCAAATGTGGCGCTTTCCATTAGTCTTACTGCTGCAGCATCTATTTTGGCCGTGATCTTCACACCGTTCAATTTTGAATTTTATGGCGGTTTGCTGGCAAGCACATCTCCTTTGATAAAAAAGGTAAATATTGGTTTTCTGGAAATGGTTCAATTAATATTTTTCACCATAGCGTTGCCTTTAATGATTGGGGTGCTTGTTCGCGCCAGGCTGCCTGCCTTTGCAACAAAAATTGACAAGCCTGTCAGGATGGTTTCATTCCTGATTCTCATAGCCATCATAGCCATGGCATTTACAAGCAATTATGAATTGTTTTTACAATATTACCACTACATTATCATGTTGGTGCTGATGCACAATGTGCTGGCGCTGGCCGTTGGCTATTATTTCAGCAAGATTATGAAAATCAATCAGCAAGACACCCGCTCTATCACCATAGAGACCGGCATCCAGAACTCCGGGCTTGGTTTATTGATTATTTTTACGGTGTTTAACGGAAATGGCGGCATGGCCCTGATAGCAGCATGGTGGGGCATCTGGCATATTATATCCGGTTTTGTCATCTCGCAATATTTCGCTTACAAATCTATCCCGGCAGCATTAGTAAAATGATCGTAACCCTCGGCAATCTTTATTACTATCCTTTAAAGCTCTATGTTTTCATCGCAGGCTTTCTTTATTTTAAGAAATTACGTGTAACCGGTCGAAAAAACGTGCCTTCCAAAGGCCCCGTGATCTTTGCCATCAATCACCAGAATGCCCTGCTTGATGCTTTACTTATGAGCGTAATTACCCTGAGAAACCCGCACTTCCTCACCCGGGGAGATGTATTTAAGAATAATTACATCGATAAATTTTTAAGGGGCCTGAAAATGCTGCCTGTTTACCGGATCAGAGACGGCTACAACAGTCTGTACAGAAACGATGCGACCTTTGAGGCAGCCAATGAGATATTGCAAAAAGGTGGCGTGGTAGGCATATTCCCGGAAGGGAGCCACAGCCTGTTGTCCAAGATAAGGCCACTCAAAAAAGGCATAGCCAGAATTGCCTTTATGGCCGAAGAACGCGCAGGTTTTAAATTGAATACCCGGATCATTCCGGTAGGGATACAATATGAATCGCATTTTTTTGCCAATGGGCGGACGCTTATAAGTTTTGGTGAACCAATTAAAATGGAAAATTTTATAACAATATACAGGCAAAACGAAAATAAGGGAATAGACCAGCTGCTGGCCGAGATTTCAAGCAGGCTCAAAACGCTTGTGATCAATATTGAAAATGACAATTATGAAGATGTCATTAGAGAGTTTAAAGCCAAGCGGATTTTTAGAATCAACCTAAAGGAACAATTGCAGGCTGATCAGCAACTCGTATGCGCAATTGAATCCGGAAAAAAATATGAGATCGGTTCTGAAAAAAGGAGCGTAGCGGTAAAGATGATTCAAGGTGCCTGGAACCTGATCTGGCGCATTCTTGCCTATATTCCCGCAAAAATCACCGATCAACTTGTAGCTAAAACAACCAGAGATGCGCATTTTTATGGCACTATGCGCTTTGCTTATTCAATAATTCTGTATCCGTTGTTTTTTTTACTGATAATCATACTGACCAAAGTTCTCGTATCTTGAGCATCAAAAACATCGTTTTTCATGAGCAAGCTCTTACTGATATTTTTCCTGGTTCTTTCATTTGCATGCAATACCGTCGAACCTCGTCCAAACATAATCCTGATCATGGCCGACGATATGGGTTATGAATGTTTGGCAGTGAATGGGGCAACAGATTATAAAACACCAAACCTCGACCGCCTCTCCAAAACGGGACTTCGGTTTACCAATGCATTTTCCCAACCCTTATGCACGCCAACAAGGGTGAAAATCATGACAGGGAAGCACAATTTCAGAAATTACGAGCATTTTGGATATCTGAATCCTAACCAAAAGACCTTTGGCAACCTGATGCAGGAGGCAGGGTACCAAACATGCATAAGTGGTAAGTGGCAGCTCAACGGACTAAACAGAGACAATCCGGGCAACCAGGATATCAACCGGCCTCACCACTTTGGCTTTGATGAGTACTGTCTCTGGCAATTGCATATGCCTAAAAAGGAAGGCGAGCGCTTTGCCAATCCGCTGATTTATAAAAATGGTGAGAAAGTGGAAGGAGTCGGAGACAAATACGGCCCTGATATCTTCGTGGATTTCATATGTGAATTTATCGAAAATAACCAGAAAGCACCTTTTTTCATCTATTACCCAATGGCGCTGGTACACGATCCGTTTGTGCCTACGCCTGATTCTCCGGAGTGGTCTGATAAAGAAAACCGCTATGCTGAAGAAATCCGTTTTTTTGCAGATATGATGGCTTACACCGACAAAGCAGTCGCCAAAATTGAGCAAAAACTCATTGATCTCGGACTTGAAAAAAATACCATTCTGATCTTCACCGGCGACAATGGTACCCACGTGAGCATTACAACCAGCACAGTCAATGGTCCATACCCGGGAGGAAAAGGGTTGACGACCAGGCGAGGCACCCACGTCCCGTTTTTTGTGAGCTGGCCAGGCAACTTACCTGTTACCGGTGACTATGACGGCCTGCTGGATTTCAGCGATATTTACCCCACCCTGGCAGAAATTGCAGGTGTTGACATAAGCAACGAGACCATAGACGGCGTGAGTTTCGCACCGGTCTTAAAAGGCGACCTTAGCGGTACAAAAGAGGCTGTTCTAATGCATTATGATCCGATGTGGGGCGGAAGAATTAAAAACCGCTTTGTGTTCAACGACACCTACAAGCTTTATGTTGATGGCAGGTTTTATAATCACAAAATTGATATCGATGAAACTGCACCAATTGAGCATCCCACTCCTGAAGAAAAAGTGATTATGGATTCTTTCATAAAAAAACTTGATGGCGCGGAAGCAGAATCGCCCTGGGTGCCATAGCGGTGCGCCTGCATTAATCCTGCTGTATTCCAACGACAGTAAAAGTGGACAGAAAAATGCTTTTCAAGGTTCAAAACATGAAAGTCGAAGCATCAACTTTGATTCTTTGCGCCTCCGCGGTTAATTCAAATCCACATGATATTTTACCATCTAATACAATTCACCACCATTTCAATTTCTAAAGCATGGAGTTTAATCGGAAAACCGCTGCGACGGGGAGACGCAGAGATTTTAATGATAGAAATTTCAACCTTTGCGTCTTTGCGCCTCCGCGGTTAATTCAAATCCACATGATATTTTACCATCTAATACA
>CAYZWN010000250.1:0-6030 GCA_964482185.1 uncultured Roseivirgaceae bacterium | reverse complement strand
CAACTCAGAAGTGAGCCGGATCAATTTACTGAGGTAGAGGTAAGACTTCGGAAGTAAAATTATTCCGGTATTTCAGGCCTGATCCACAAGTGGCTGTACCAATACCATCCTTTACCTGATTTTGAAGGTGCCGTGACAGTGTAAAGCGATCTGCGGTTTTTCAATATGTTTTCTGCTTTTATTTCAATGCTGTTTCCTTCGACTATTATTTCGCAACCAACGCTTATGAAGCAGTTTGCCCTGTCAAGGTCCGCATCATCAGAAAGGACATCCAACCTGATTGCAGGCGGGTTTTGATCAGTCACGATATTCAGGACAGGATAAGTTAGTTTTACACGAAGGGCATTCATGCCTGCTTTTTCTTTAAATCCTTCAAGGGAAGTAAAGGGGCCGGCCATTGGAAATCTCGGTACCGCAAACATGTCTGCCCGATACATAACGCCGGAGTTTTGAGCTGCGGCAGCTTTAAAGCCCAACTCTTTTAACGCAGTCTTCATTTCCTCATCAAATTCACCATAGGGATAGGCCAATAAGTCTGGCGTAAAACCAAGGTTTTGGCGAATCGCATCCTGACATATTTTCACATCCTCCATAAACCTTGTTTTTCTTTCTGATTCCGGAAAACTGACAAAGAATGCATGACTGTGACTGTGATTGCCAATTTCGATGCCTTGTTCATGGATTTTTTTCAATTCTTCCCATGAGTGATACGTGCCTCCGCCTACACTTTCTGAGTTGATAAAAAGCGTTGCGGGATAATCAAATTTTTTTAACAATGGAAGACCATTTTCCCCAAACGATTTGTATCCGTCATCAATGGTAATACATGCAACTTTTTCATGATATTTAATCGAGGGATCATTCAGGTAATCTACTGCATCACCAAAGGAAAGCATTAGAAAGTTATTGGTTTTCAGATGATTGAGATGCTGCTCAAATACTTCTGTGCTGACGTTTGTAGAGGGATATCTGTTGTCACCAAATCGGTGATAAGCAAATACGACCACCTCTTTTTGGTCATGCTTCGGGTCTGCATTTATTTCTACTGCCGCTAAAGTGCCCTCCTGTTTTTTTTGTGAACATGCGGCAAAGGCAGGGAGCAAAGAAAGCATTAACCATAGAAACGTTATGCGCATCATTACAAAACTGGTTTTGCTTCGGAAGGATAAACCAAATATTCCGGATCGATCCGGTATCGATCATATTTTGTGAGGTCATTGGCGGCAATGATATTTCGCAGCATGATCACGTATTGGTCTCTCTTTTCAGAGTAGTTTCGCAAATACCAGATCAGCTCGAAAACGTTGTTGTCCCGATGAATGCATTCTCTGAAATCAGAATACACTTCGCCCCGGGCAAGCACAAGATGGTAGTTTTCTACCGAACCGAGCAGGTTTTCATATTTTTTGAGATAAATAGGCTCCCCCTCCCGGGTCTGACTTGCAACGATCCGATCATCAGATTCGCTAAAGGACCAGACTCCAAATATGTTATTCGCATCTTTAAAAAACCGCGAGCTTCCCCATCCGCTTTCGATTGCTGCCTGTGCCAGTGCCAGACTTACCGGAGGTGGTACCATACGCCTGATCAATTCATCAAAATTCCTGGTTTTATAGTTTTCATAAAGATCATTTACAAAAAGACTGTCCGGGCCGGACCACTTATGACCATATCGTACTTTCTCCTTTAGCAATTTTACACTTTCACGATTTTGAGCCAATTGATGTCTGTAGATTAGAATGGTTGGCAATAGAACATCAATGAATCTTTTTTTTCTTTCTTCATTGTCAAGTTTGTCAAGAATCTGGACGCTGGAGTATAAAACCGGCTCTACCAGGGTATCCCTGATTATCTTAATGTCCTCAATTTTTTCTATTGTAACATGGTCGATTAATAAAACCGTTCTTTCAACCTTTTTGCTCAATAAAATAATACCAATGATGATGATCAATACGCTCGCGACGATCCAGAATTTACCATTTTTTAAAAATATGTCTTGCATGAATAACCGGGTAAATAAAAAATGAAGATAAGAAGATTTCATTTTAAAAAGGGGAAGAAGTCTATTTAAATTCAAAAAAATATAAAAATAGTACTATAAATACACAGGCATTTAATGTCTGGCCGATGGTCATGGTGTGATATTAACAATTCTTCAATAATTTTATTTTCGATTAACTCCGGGTTAGACTAACGAAAGTATATAGATGGATGAAGTATTTAAAATGTTGTTTCTGGCGCTTTTTGTCATCGCGATGGCGGTCAGAAAAATAGCTACCTACTCCGTGCCTAAAGGACATTTTTTGATCAGAGATCGCACAATTGCAGATTTTGTTTTGTTGTTTTTCGATGGGCTCGGGATGCTGTTGCCTTTCATTTACATTTTTACAGACTGGCTGATCTTTGCGAATTATTTCATTCCCGAATGGATCAGCTGGCTGGGTGTTACATTTTTTGTATTCGCGATCTGGTTAATCTATCGATCGCACAGGGATTTGGGGAAAAATTGGTCAGCCGTTATAGGAATTAAGGCGGGCCATGATCTGGTCACTGTTGGCGTTTACCGGCACATCAGGCACCCGATGTACGCAGCGCATTTGATATGGGCGATTGCCCAGATTATGATGCTTCACAACTGGGTAGCAGGGTTTTCATTTTTTATTCCCATGCTCCTTCACTATCTGATAAGGTCGAAAAAAGAGGAGCGGCTCCTGCTTGATTATTTTGGTAATGATTATCGGGCGTATATGCATCGAACCGGTAGTATCATACCAAAATTCAAATCAACAGAAATAGGTGATTAAATCAATGAATCAGGTAATTCACCTCACCCCAGGCACCGCCATTGATGCATTTGATGCCATTTTTCTGAAGAATTGACCTGGCTCTGCCGGCACGCCCCCCCGATTTACAGCACACTATCACCGGTTTGTTCTTTTTTTGCAGCATAGACACCCTTGCTTCAATTTGATGAACAGGGATATTCAGGGAGTTTTTCACGTGCCCATCGTTGTACTCCTGGGGTGTGCGTACATCCACTATGATCGCACCCTCAGCCATGAATTCCTTAATTTTTTCTGATTTACTTTTTACTCCTAAAAATGATAATAAGCCCATATTTGTTATTTTTTTCGCAATAATAATACCCTTATGATTCAATTATGTGATATTGGTTCCACTGTATTTTTTTATGATGCGATCCATCCACATGTTTGCACGAATAGCGGTTTCTCCTGTACTTGGGCATGCGCCTTCTCCCCGCAATGCCTGCACTACAAGTTCTACAAGCGGCTGGTGCACGTGCTCAGGCCTGGGAATCTCGAAATTTTCCACCATCGTTTCTGTTTCCACGTGTATCACATTATTACTGAAGAAAGAGAAGGAGATGCGCCCTTTCGAGCCAATAATTTCAGTAACGTCGCTGGTTTGCCTTTCCGGGACGCTAAAACACCAGGAGCCGGTGCCAACCACCCCCGATTCAAATTTAAACGCTGCAGTCACAGCATCTTCTGCAGCATACAATCCGGCCTGGTTTACACTAACACCATCCATTTGAGTTATCGGGCCAAACGCGTACTCTAAATAATCGATCTGATGTGAAGCCAGGTCGTGAAAATGACCGCCTCCCGAAATTGCCGGGTCAAGTCTCCAGCCCGGTTTGCCTTCCAATTCTTCCGGTTTGGGAGGTAAGTGCAAAATCAGGTTTATCATCTTAATGTCGCCAATTGCAGGTAAATCAATCAATTGCTTTATTTTAACGAAATATGGTTGTGCCCGGCGGTAGTAGGCTACAAATAATGGCATGCCGGTTTCTTTGCTCACGTCGATCATCGACTGGCATTGAGCAGCATTCAGGGCCATGGGCTTTTCGACATAAACAGGTTTGCCGGAACGCATGGCTTTAATGGCGTATTCGGTATGTGTATCGGGAGGAGTCGCAACATAAATGGCATTGATATCCGGGTCGTTGATCAGGTTATCCGCGTTGTCGTACCACTTGGGCACATGATGCCGGCGGGCATAGTCGGCTGCCTTTTCGCCATTACGCCGCATCACAGCAATCAGCTCAGAGTTTGCAACCTTGCTGAATGCCGGGCCGCTTTTAACTTCGGTTACATCGCCGCAACCGATGATGCCCCATTTTACTTTTCCTGTTATATTCATTTGGTTTAGCTTATCTACTACTGCAGCTTGGAATAAGGAATGCGGGCGTAATAAATGGAGGCCTTGCCTTCATGGCTTGAATAGTAGCTTAACCACACGTATCCCGAAATATTAAACATTCCTGCATAGGAACAATCCCCTCCGCTTGGAAGGCGCATGACCTCTTCGAACGGTTCATTTTTTTTGCCGAGCATCAAAGCCGTGTATGGCCCTTCTTCACTGTAAACCCGTGTTGCAATCAGAATTTTATTAATCGGTATGATCTCAAAGTTTGGCCCACCAAGTCTGAAATCAAGTTTTTCCCATGTCCAGTTGGTGTATGGCGCCTTGCTGGAGCCAAGCATACCCATCTTGTCATCTCCTTCCCTTCGAACAAGCATGGCCATTTCGCCACCGCTTAAAAAGCGTATAGTGGATTCATTGGGTTTGCCATCAACCTGAAGCTCTGTAATTACTTCATAGTCTGTTCCTTTTGTGGTTTTTATAAGATATAACTTATTTTTTTCCTTATCTCCATCAGCATTGGCCTGATAAAGGACGCCATAGCCTGTTTTCTCATACCAGGTTATGCGCCAGATCCAGTCAAAATCAGATTTAACGCTTGCATCGAGTATTACTTGTTCTGGTTGCTGAAACCTATTGCCATTTGGATCTGAAAGAGAGGTGTACGTTGCGATGCTCTTGAGCTCGCCCTGATCATATTTCGATCCGCCCATAATCACCAAAAGCCGGTTTTTAGATGTCATCGAAATTTTCGGATCGCGCAGGTCGATGCCATCCAGTTCGAGCAGGGCATGGGATTCCCAGAATTCTCCATCCCTGGATGTTAAAATCCTTATTTTCCCATTACCTGTATTATCCTTGTTGGGAATGTGTCCGTCGCCTTCCCTAAAAACAACGAAAAACCTGCCCTTAAAATAAATGATATCGGTGAAAGCGTTGTGGTTGCCGCGATCCCATATCCTTCTGATATCAATGGTTTCCTTATCGGCCTGTGCATGGGTTTTGAATGTAAAAAAAAGGCAAAATCCCAGCGTAATCATACCAATTGTCAATCTCAGCTTGTTCTTCATAGTACGTTTCTGTTTTGAACAGGCAAACTAATAATTTCCTGGCAATTTGAGCAAAAGCGGTCGCGATTTTCGAAAATTCCGGGTTAGGAAATGTCATTGATAAGAGCAATGCTATACGGCAGCAAACATGCTCAATAGTATCGTGATCAATGCGCGCAGATAGTCTAAACAATAAGTTAACGTCAGCTCGACAAAATACGAAATCCTCATTCCGGATATACCGATGAAAAAATCGGGATTCCACTTTTAATTACTTATGCTATTGATATATAATTTGTCAGATCCCGAGCACACATTAAATTATATCCCAATCGACCGAACAGCATAACATTGAACCATCATAACCATTGATACTAATTGAATTAGAGAAAAAATAGAGCATCAAAGCCATTATTTTCATAAAACATGATTTAAATCCTGTTTTATGTAATTTTTCCTAACGAAATTGTGTTGAAATTTTTAGTGAGCCGGTTTTAAGGACTGGCAGTTTTTAGTTGATGCAATTTTTTGAAGGGTTGGAAGACACGAAGAAAGCGCATCTGGGCTTTAAAACATCACTTAAATAAAAAGACAGGGAAACCTGCATAAAAATGAAACAAGCAGATTCATTGGATCTGAGATAATATTATAAACTAAAACTAAACAAATGGTAGCGTTTTTTTTATTAGCCCTCTTAGCATGTTGCATTGTCACGCTTGAGGAAGTTAAAAGACTGGTATAAAACCAAAAATAAATTATTAAAACCCTTAAACGGCCCCAGAAATGGGGCTTTTTTATTTGTCAGGCTAATGAT
>CAYZWN010000249.1:0-6064 GCA_964482185.1 uncultured Roseivirgaceae bacterium | reverse complement strand
CCAGCGAGTGATGGCTATGACAGGCCTTGAATGGCAACTATTGACAAAGGCTTAAATACCAGAACCTGCATTGGCGCCGGTGATCAGGATGCCGGTGTAATTATCCATGCTGTTTCATCATAGTGAGTGCATAATAATGGCGATGATCCAGAAAATGCTTTATCAACTTGTATTCGCTATCTTTTGCCAGCTTTTCAATTTCCTGCAAACTGTACTTTTTTGAGATTTCGGTATGGATAACCTCATGCTTTGCGAATGCGATTTTATTGCCATCGATGGTTACTGTCTGCTCTTCAAGGCTAACCAGAAAACTGTACGCTGTTCCCGTAAGGGGCTCATAGTATGGATAATGGTCAAATTTTTCCATGATAAAATCGGCATCCAATTCACGGTTGATTCTGGCAAGCAGGTTCAGGTTAAAGGCTTTGGTGATTCCGGCAGCATCGTTATACGCATCCAAAATCGTTTTAGGATGTTTTTTCAAATCAAATGCGATCATTGCTATGTCATTTTCCGTCATGCCCATCCTTAACCAATGAAGAAATTTTTGTGCGCCGGCCAGACTGTAATTACCTATGTTGCTGCCCATGTAGATAATTAAATTGTGCGTCGCATTCCTGGGAACCGTGTGAAATGTCCGGTAATAGTTGCCGGGAACGGTTTTCACTTTCAGGTCAGGCAGTGCGTGCTTCATATTTTTGCTGTTGATTGCAAGCACATTGGACGATATGTCGAGGGCAGTGTACTCCGCAAAAACTCCATGGTCGAGCAGGCCTTTTAACAAGCGAATGGTCTTGGTACCGTCTCCCGCACCCAATTCGATGATGTTCCAGTGTGTGGAGAAGTTCAATAATTCGGCTGCAATGCTTTTGGTTTCATTTTTAATAATTTCTCTTTCACAAACCGGAAGATAGTATTCTTCCATCTGCATGATTTGTTGAAAGAGCGCATCACCCTTTTCGTCATAAAAATATTTGGATGGCAGGGTTTTTTGCTGACTGCACAACCCGTGCAGTATGTCTTTTTTAAAATCAATGGGCATAATCAGTTGTTTTTTGCAAGCCGGAGGCCGTTAAAAACCCAGCGGGCGCTTGCATGAAAAAAGTTTCTATACGTCTTACGGCTGTGATGAGGTGGTGTAGCTACTGAGGCGCCGCGAAGCACATTTTGATTAATCATAAATTTCCCATTGTACTCGCCGAGCGCTCCCGGCGCTTTGCTAAAGCGTGGATAAGGCAAATAGGCCGACTGTGTCCATTCCCACAAACTTCCCCAAGTAAATTTATCTGCCGCTGCCTCCCACTCAAATTCCGTTGGCACCCGGCATCCGGCCCATTCCGCGTAAGCGTAAGCCTCATAAAAAGAGATGTGTTGCACCGGCAATTCCGGATCAACTGGCTGCAAACCAGCCAGGGTATAATGATGCCACTGCCCATCAATTTGATGCCAGTACAATGGGGACTTGATGTTTTTTTGATGAATAAAATCCCAGCCTTCTGCATGCCATAGAAGATGTTGATTATATCCCTTATCCTCTATAAACTCCAAAAATTCACCATTGGTCACTAAGGTGTTTCTGATTTGAAACCCTTCTACAAATACCTTGTGTGCCTGCAATTCATTATCATAACAAAAGGAATTGCCGTCTGCACCAATAAGGTATAATCCTTCACCGCAGGTTATCCATTCATCTGATAATTTTGCCTTTTCTGGAATGTACTTATCCCCATAAACCGGAAAGACGTGCTGATTGCCCAGGATGTACTTGAGGTCATAAACCAATAGTTCCTGATGCTGCTGCTCGTGATGGATGCCGATTTCGATGATTGCCAGTATTTCCTGAGCAAGATCAGATTCCATAAATAATGTCATGGCATCACTGACATACTTCCGATATGCATACACTTCATCAGCGGTGGGCCGGCTCATAAATCCCCGCTCAGGTCGCAGGGTGCGCTCACCCATTTCATTATAGTAGCTGTTGAACAAAAAGGCAAAATCAGGGTGAAAGACTTTATAGTCTTCCTGGAATTTAACCAGTACAAATTGCTCAAAAAACCAGGTGGTATGGGCCAGGTGCCATTTTGGGGGTGATACATCGGTGATTGGCTGGGGCACGTAATCTTCCACGGCCAGGGGTTTGCAAATCTCTTCTGACAGTGCACGGGTTTCGGAAAACTGACGCGCCAGATGTTGCTTGTCAATCGTATAACTCATTATTCTACGGTCACGCCTTTCCAAAATGCCACATGATTTTTGATGTGTTTGGCCAGATCTTTGGGCTCCGGGTAATACCACGCCGCCCCTTTGTTCACCTCACTGCCAACTTCGATATCATAATAGCTGGCTGTGCCTTTCCACGGGCACACCGTATGTGAGTCGTTGGTTTTGAAGTATTCTTTTTTAATGCTTTCGGCGGGGAAGTAGTGATTCCCTTCAATGACAATCGTTTTATAACTTTCCGCGACAACTGTATTTTTCCAAATAGCTTTCATTTAATTTCCTTGTAAGAATAAAAATTTAAAATTATATAAACTGAACACAGAAAAGGTCATTTCTGTTACAAACTAATACAATGTTAATGGGCATTTTAAGGCATTTTTATATTTATGTATCAGGCATGAATCTGTATGAAAGGAAAGATGGTAAATGGGTGCCCTTATTCAAAAACAGTTTCAATTTTCGTGGCGTTGCCGAGCGTTTTATGAACCGGGCAAAGGGCTGCTATTTCCGTCAACCTTTTTTTTTGCTCCTCCGTCAGGTCGCCAACAAATTCAAGCCTTTTCCTGATATGATCGATTTTAGCCGAATTTCCAGTACAGTCTTCGCAATCGTCCACATGCCTTTTGTCGTGGGAGAGATAGACAAACACTTCTTCCAAGGGCCACTTTTTTCTTTCTGCGTAAAGCTTCAATGTCATGGCTGTGCAGGCTCCAAGGGCAGCGTTGAGCAATTCATATGGTGAAAATCCCAGGTCTGCCCCGCCGGCATCTTCGGGCTCATCTGCGGTGATGGCGTGGCGGTTGTTCGAAATTTGTGTGGTGAAATTGTCCTCACTTTTCCAGTGTGCCACCACCTGTTCGCCCTTGGTGTCCAACACGACTTCTGCATCAGCTTTATCAGCCAAAAGGTAGCGCTCCGCCCAGGTTCCGATTGTTTTGGCTGCATACAGACTGTCTTTTTTATCACTGAGCAAATGATCTGCTCCATCCAGTGAAACAAAACTTTTTGGATGGTGTGCGGACTGATAAATTTCAGCAGCATTGTTGATGTCCACAATTTTGTCCTGTGGAGAATGTAAAATCAGTATGGGTTTTCTGAGCTTTTCCAGGCTATGCTGCAGGCTGTGTTTTTCCAGATCATCCAGAAATTGCTTTTTAATCATGAAACTCCGTCCGCCTATCGTAACACTTGCCTCACCTTTCAGGATCATCTCATCCATGCCGTGTGCCAGGAGATGCTTTACATGCTCAGGGTCAGATGGTGCCCCGATGGTCGCTACCGCCTTGATATTGTCGAGCTGTGAAGCCGCCATAAGCACCGCAGCGCCTCCAAGCGAGTGACCAACCAGCAGCGATGGCGCCTGAAAGTTTTCTTTGAGATAATCATTAACAATCTCCAGGTCTTTGAGATTGTGCGAGAAGTTGGTATCAGCAAAATCGCCTTCGCTGCCACCCAGCCCGGTGAAGTCAAACCGCAACACACCAAAGCCGTAGTTCGTGAGCTCGCGGCTGATGTTGCGAACCACACCCAAATTACTGGAACAGGTGAAACAATGGGCGAAAATGGCAAATTGCACCGGCTTATTATTCGCCGGCAATTCCAGTGTGGCGTGTAATTGTTCGCCGTTGGAGTTTTTTACAACAAGTTTTTGTGTACTCATTTTAGCTTTTGGGTTTGTGAAATAACCATGCAATGATGATGAATCCTACGCCGGTAAGCGCCGGGGGCATGATGGCTGCTTTTATACCAATAATGATCATGGCAATGCCGATAAGCAATAGCAAGATAAGCAGGACGTTTTTCATAGTCTATGATTTTTTAAAGCGTTTGGCAATCAGGTTTTTTCATAACTGATCATTAGCGTGACATATCAGCAACAGGATGTATTTTGTTGGACAGGTGGACATTTTACGGAGCCATAACTGCAAAACACGCAACAATCACCTTTCGAAGGCCTTAGTAACGTATGGCAGTTGGTGCATTCGTAGTAAAACTGACAGGCATCTTCCGGCATTACTTCCAGCTTTTGATATCCGCAAACCGGACAGGTAATGATGGATTGTGTGATGATTTCCATGATTTTTAATGTTAAGTGAATGCACTTACTGATGCAAATACAATTTGGTACCACCAATAATAAAATCATAAACAGCTTCAAATAGTTCTTTTTCATCCAGAGATTTCAATGCATCCATTGGCAAAATGGCACCTTTCCATTGCTCTCCAATTTCCCATCTACCGGTAGCGGGTTTAGGTAAATTTTCAAATTTCAACGCACTATCATCCAAAGCATAGCCTGACAGATAAAAATAGGGCGATGCTTCCATGCCATCTGCCATGGCCAGTCCAAATCCGATCCCCAGACCGTCATGCACTGCTGCATATACCCCGCTATCGAAATGATGCGGCCAAATCCTGATTTCACTATTGGCCTGTAGGTATCCCAAAAAATGCAGCGAGGCTTCATTGGCCAGTTTCCTGACTTTTTTCCATTGCTTAAGTCCTGCCTCAGATGGGGATTTGAAAGGGTCATTATTGAATGGATAATCCGTGATTTCAAAATGAAGTTCATCGGCAAAACCGGATATATCCAACTCATGTTGAGCCAGCGCTTCTGCAACATCAGACTCAAGGTGAACCGTCGTTTTCCCTGCAACCGGAAACTCATTTAGCACCAGGAGCCGGTCATTGATGATTTCTAATTGACAGGCATTCAGATCAAAAGCGAGCATGATTTTTCCTGTTTCAACTTTTATCCACCTGCCCAAAATTTTCTCACTAACCGGATCGTAATATAAATTGGTGTGGCTGTCGTCTGCCTTTTTTGGGACAAAGCTGCGGTTGGCTTTGGCGATAATTTGCGATATCTGATGAATATACTGATCTGCACTAATGTATACCAGCATAATTGATTCCTGTGAGTTTATGTACATTGTAGTCTATGGTTGATAAGTCTTCGGAATTGAATTTCCTGACATCATCGTATCCGCAGGCACGGGCGATCACTTTCATTAAATCATTGGTGGCGGTGAGAAAATTGAACAACTGCTTTGCAGATGACTCAATGATCAATCGCTGGCGCAGGCTTTCTTTTTGTGTTGCAATGCCAACCGGACAGTAGTTGGTACCACAGGCCCGCATGCCCAGGCACCCAATGGCCTGCAAGGCCGAATTGGAAACGGCAATGGCATCCGCGCCAAGCATTAACGCCTTGGCAAAATCTTCTGCTACGCGTAAGCCACCCGTGATGATCAAAGTCACATCTTTAATACCAAGTTTATCCAGATGTCTCCGCGCCCGTGCCAGCGCCGGAATGGTTGGCACATTAATGTTATCGCGCAAAATGGTTGGCGCCGAACCTGTGCCACCGCCCCGTCCGTCCAGGATGATGTAATCAACCCCGACCCTCAAGGCAAAGTCAATATCCTGCTCGATGTGGCTGGCCGCTAATTTAAATCCAATTGGAATTCCTCCGGTCTTTGCTCTCACTTCATCTGCAAATACCTTAAAATCCTCAGTAGTCATCAAATCCGGAAATGCAGCAGGCGATATGGCTGTTTCGCCTTCTTTCAAGCCGCGCACCCCGGCAATCTCTTTTGTCACCTTGGCGCCGGGCAAATGTCCTCCCGTACCGGTCTTGGCGCCCTGCCCCCCTTTGAAATGAAAGGCCTGGGCTTTTTGCACTTTTTCCCAGGAAAAGCCGAATTTCGCTGAAGCAAGCTCATAAAAGTACCTCGAATTGTTGGCCTGCTCGTCGGGCAACATCCCTCCTTCCCCGCTGCAAATCCCCGTTCCGGCCAGCTCAGCGCCTTTAGACAGCGCAATTTTCGCTTCGCGCGAT
>CAYZWN010000248.1:1200-6066 GCA_964482185.1 uncultured Roseivirgaceae bacterium | reverse complement strand
CTTGATATGGTTTGTCATCAACGGGATGGTCGATCTTTTTATGGGAAAATGCCGGATTCTACCTTTTTGGATGTATCAGGTGGCTGGCACGATGCCGGTGACCAATTGAAATATTTGATCACCGGAAGCTACGCCACAGCGCATATGCTCAAGGCTTTTGAATTATACCCGGGCAGGTTTGCTGACAAAACCAATGCCCTGGGACAACCTCAGCCCAATGGCATCCCCGATGTACTCGATGAGGCAAAATGGGGGCTGGACTGGATCCTTAAAATGCATTTTGCACCAGATCAGTTAGTGCACCAAATTGCTGACGACCGTGATCATGTCGGCTGGAAGATGCCCGATGAAGACCGGTCGGACTATGGCTGGGGGCCGAACAGTTATCGCGCGGCCTACGTAGCCAATGGAAAGCCGCAGGGACTAAACAAATACCAGAGCGAAGCTACCGGAGTTGCCAACCTGGCAGGCCGGAGTGCCGCAGCCCTTGCACTTGGCGCAATAATCTGGAAGGATATCGATAACGCCTATGCACTAAAGAGCCTGAATGCCGCTAAAAGTGTATATGAATTGGGGAAATCCCGGGAAGGTTACCAGCAGGGAAATTCTTACGGGGCACCATACCGTTATGGTGAAATCACATGGGCTGACGACATGGAATGGGGCGCTGCCGAATTATTCCGGGCAACCGGCGATACAACTTTTCTCTCTGATGCAAAGAAATATGCCCTGATGGCCAACACCGACAACTGGCTGATGCTCGATTCCGCAGCACATTACCAGTATTACCCCTTCATCAACATGGGGCATTATGTGTTGCATGAATTGGTGGAACCTGCATTTCAGGATACCCTGGCCGGATATTATAAAAAAGAAATAGACAATATTGCCAAAAGGGCAGCGAATAATCCTTACGGAATTGGTGTGCCGTTTATCTGGTGCTCCAACAACCTGATTACTTCATTTATAACCCAGGTATTGTTGTATGAAAAAATGACTGGAGACAATCAGTATCACCAACTGATGCTGAATCACCGCGACTGGCTTTTTGGCAGAAATCCATGGGGTACCTCTATGTTTACTGGTATGCCCCGCGATGGGGAATCCCCGTTGGATGTGCACACCAGCGTATGGGCCTTGACAAAGCAAATGGTGCCTGGCGGATTGATTGACGGGCCGATTTACAGAACCATTCATGATAAGCTGTTGGGATTGCATTTAAATGAGCCTGATGAGTTTGAGCAGTTTCAAAACGACTATGTGGTGTATCATGACGATATTGGCGATTACTCAACCAACGAGCCTACAATGGACGGCACGGCAGGATCAATGATTATGATGGCGCATTGGTCGCCGGAAGTCTATTGAGGAGCGGATTTTTATAAGCTTTCAAAAAGTACTTTTTCTTCGCGTTTTAATCGCTTGCATAAGTTCCAGACAAATTTTTAGGGAGACTATTAACCATTAAAGCAAAAAAAAAAATGGTTTTCTGATCGACCAAAATCGCTCACTGTGATCAACAGAATTACCGTTTACGTAAAGAATATGGCAGGCATATAATGGTATCTAAATCCGGATGGCTGATATTGGATATTCGTTTATCCTGATTTCAGTTCAATTAGCATCATTTGTGAATCTTGAATTTGGAAATAGTGTTGGCCTTGCTTTTTTTATTAATCTGCCATTTCAATCTTGTTTGATAAAAATACCCGATTTTTTCATTGCTCCGGCTGATTCGGTTTGCTTATTAACTGATATTTTGTCTGCCTTGCCTTCCATCTTTCACGAGCATATATCTGCATATCTGTAACAGTATCCTTCTCGTCAACAATCTCAAGGCCAAGCAATGTTTCAATAATATCCTCCAGAGTCACAATGCCATCCATACCTCCATATTCATCAACTACCAGAGCTATATGTTCTTTTTTTTCTAACATTTTTTCCCATACTGCAAACAATACCTTTTTATCGGGCACGACTATGATTTCTCGTTTAATATCTTTTAGTCGTAATTTATGCTGATCCTCCGCAAGCATTTCGAATACCCTTTGTCTGAAAACGTAACCTGTAATGTTTTCGATCTTTTCTGAAAATACAGGAATACGTGAATATTTCAGGTACTCTTTATTCTTTAGAAAATCACTCAAAAACAGATCTTCATCTGCAATTGCAACAACAACCCTCGGTGTCATTATTTCTTTGACAATCACATTTTTAAGCCTGAGTACGTTGTGAATAATTTTGTACTCCTTTTCTGTAAAAACTCCTTGCTCTGCACCGATACCCGCCAACACAGAAATCTCCTCCCTGCTTGTCGATACGTCACCTTCACCTTTAGATATCAAGCCGGTAATTTTGGCAGATAACCATACAAGAGGATATACAACAAAAATCAGTACCTGGATTGCGTAGTACGTAAACTTTGCCAGACTTTTCCAAAATTTCGCACCAATCGTTTTCGGAATAATTTCCGTAATTACCAGAATGAGAATGGTTAGAATTGCCGAAACCAACCCGAAATAAGCCTCTCCAAAAACTTTAACTGCTTGTGCCCCGACACCTGCAGCACCTACGGTATGGGCAATCGTGTTCAATGATAAGATTGCCGACAATGGCCTGTCTATATTACTTTTTAAGCCTATAAATTTTTTTGCCCATGTCAATCCGTTGTCACTTTTTACCATTAAATATGACAGTGGTGTTGACAATAATACTGCTTCAAGAATAGAACAAAGGAATGAAACAGCTAAGGCAAGAAATAAATAGATAAAAAGTAATATCATGGGTTTTTATACAAAAATATGTATTTCCAATATCTTTCCCTAAGTATATGCCTTTCAGCCATTACCCTTTTATGCATCCATAGTTAACATTGACAAGATCAACGTATTCTTTTTCTGAGGGTGATCTTAGAATATTTTTACGGTATTGTTTTCTTAAAAAATGTTGTTTTAATCCGCGATAGAACGCACAAGATTAAGATCTATCTTGTGCAGACTGTCCACAACCAAATCGGCGGCAGACAGATCCTGGTTTCCGGTTCCGGGGTTGGCATATCCAATGCAAACCATGCCAGCTGCCTTGGCAGCTTTCACACCGTTTGCCGAATCTTCGATAACCAGGCATTGTTCCGGAGGGGTACTGGATTGTGAAGCAGCCCTTAAAAAAATCTCCGGATCAGGTTTTGAGCGCGTAACCTCATTTCCGCCTATGCGGTGCGAAAAATAGGACCCGATGCCGAAGTGCGCCAGCACTTTATCCACCGTAGGACGCGTAGCAGATGACGCTACCTGAATTATAAATTCTGATTGAGAAAGCAATTCAAGAAGTGGTAAGCATCCATCAACCAATGGAACGCGTCCTTTTTCCAGCGCTTTCCAGTATTGCTCACGACCATACACCAAAAGTTCGTCAGGGGTTTTGCTTAATGGATGCTTCTCGCGGATCATCGTCCACATATCGATGGCAGAAGTACCCACATAATTGCGGTGCTCATCTTCGGTGATCTTTAAGTCCAACTCGCGATACATCTCCCATTCGAGTTCCTGGTGAACGGGTTCACTGTCAATGATCACCCCGTCCATATCAAAAATAACCGTCTTTATCATAGCTTCAAAAATATGGGATAATTGAAATGAATAAAAATTCATTGCTTATTGCAATGAAAAACTCCTATTAATTAAAAATGATTTTGAGGTAAAACACTATAAATTGGCTATTTCGCGATATGAAAAAGGCCCACAGCACGCCCTTCATACCGGTTCCAGTATTTTACAGCTTCCAGAAGAGGCAGCAGTTTCACTTTGCATTTTTTTTCTTCTAGAAAATCAACGGCTTCTTCAGAGAGCATCAATTTGTCATCGCTTCGCCAGCCAATGATCAATTCGTTGATATTCGGATCGTAGTAGTCACAAGCTTCGGTAAGGGATAATTCCTTCAAATTGCCCATTTCTTCAGCATGCTTAACTCGTCGCACGATCTCACCTTCAGTATTAATGAAAAAATCGTAAGAGATGGTCTGATCACCGATCATCACTGTACCGCCTTGTATAGAATTTATTGTAGGTTTCATTTTCTTAATAGATTGTATAATAAATTGTACGTTTAGACTGTGGGCAGGTTCGATTCCTATTGTTAAAATCCTTTCAGATAAATGCCAGTTAATAATATTCAAGCTGCCCGGGCGACAGAGGTTCATGATATTGTCAGCCACCTATCATTGTCTTATCTTAAGCTGTAAAAGAATCTGTTCTCGCCATTTATATAATTCAGAAATTAACAATGAATCAACGGTTACCATTCTTGTACTATTTATATAAAATAATGAACTTTTTAAAGTACTACATTATGACTGCTTTCGAAATCCTGTTGAACTCATTCTACGACACCATTGAAAAAAGTGAGCCCTGTATGAATAAACGCCAGTCCGTCACTCAGTCCGGCGAACTCAACTGGGCCATCAGAAACTATATCAACACGTCATTTTTTAATGGAAGCAACCTCTCATATCGGGGCATGCTGAATAAACTGATTGAGGAGATTTCCATACTTCTGAAAAATGGCAATCATGAAGAATGGGCGCGGGTAAAATATGTTTTTCTCCAGAACGAACTCAATATTTTACGCCATGACAGAAATAAATCGGAAGTCGTGCAACTTAAAAGGCACCTCGACGCTTTATTTTAGGGATTTTTCCAGAATACAAAAAAGGTCCAGACTTGCATCCGGCTCGTCTGTCAGCACATAATCTGTGTGACTGATATCAGAGACCAGATTGTTGTTTGCTGATTTCAATTTGTTCCTGTTCAGGCGATTGAGCAATTCGTATGGTATTTTTAGTATAAATGCCGGCAATTTATGCTGGAG
>CAYZWN010000248.1:0-1190 GCA_964482185.1 uncultured Roseivirgaceae bacterium | reverse complement strand
CCCATCGCATCATGCGCTCTACTGATTTTCTGTTCTGATCATGATAATGTATCACTTTGTCATTGCCTGTAATACCTTTCATGCTCACTATCGGAAACACTTTTGACGACAAATCATAAAGTTGCTGTGCGGTGTACTCACGGATATGCCAGGGATTTCGCGAGAGCGACATTTTAATATTAGGTGTAGTGAGAAGCGCTTTACCTCCGGGTTTTAGCACCCGATAAATTTCCATCAGATATTCCAGATCATCTTTAATATGCTCAATTACCTGAAAACTAATTGCCACGTCGAAGGAGCTGTCTGACAATTCTTTGAATGGAGGTATATACATTTGCCGAAAATCCGCCCCTGGATAATTGACTTTCAGCCTTTCAATCACATCGTGTATTTTATCAATACCTGTAAAAGTTTTTGCTTTTGCCATTACCAGCTCCACCCCGCGGCCTTCCCCACAACCTATCTCCAGTACATCACCTGAAATGTATGGTTCGCTCAAATAATATGCTTTGAGTAAACGTTGATGAATCGGGTTGTCTGAGCTGATTCTGTCCGAAGCTATTTCGGTGGTAAATACTGACATGGATTACGCTTTTAAAAACATTGTAAAGTAAAATAATTTAATTTAATTGCTTTGGATATGGCCGGATGGTTTTTGATTACTCAACATAAAGGTGCAATGAAGAAAAGCAGTCTGATCATACTATTTCTGTTCTCTCAGGCATTGGCGGCCATTTTTCCGGTTTCTGCCCAGAAGGTGGTTATTGATGAAAATTTAAGCTACTTCTTTAAAGTTTCTTCAGATCTACATATCAATCACAATGTTTACGTAAGGCCTGATTCCATCAGTCTTTTACTCGAAATCAACTACAACAACGGGAAGCTGTTCGATAATTACGAATACATTTATGAATTCCACAAAAGCTATCATACACTAAATATTCTGAAAAAAGATACCATCAATATCAGGGAGCATATTGCCACGATAAAGGCAGGTAAGATTTTTGTGAAGCTGATGCTCCCGAATCCGAAAAATGCAGATATTCTGGTTTTCCGGTGTTATGATAAGCGCAGTGGTGTGGATTACGTGTATGATATACCGCTGATCATGGATTACAATTTCAGCACCGAAGGGCTCACGTTTTACCGTGAGGATGGCATTACACCGATGCTCGATGATTTTGCGAGCC
>CAYZWN010000247.1:3229-6146 GCA_964482185.1 uncultured Roseivirgaceae bacterium | reverse complement strand
ACAAAACAGTTGATTTGTGCCCTGCGACTTTCATCATGCGCATGAGATAGGCATTCTCTTCATAACGGCCCAGTATTTCAAGTTCCCTGTCACCGGTAATCAACAGTAAAGGAGGCGCATCTGCCCGGACATGAAAAAGCGGGGCATATTCATCGACTGCGGGTTGCATTTCCCCGATGCCGCGTTCCTTGCGAATCGTAAAATGAGTGATTGTCTGACCGCTAAATGGTATGATCCCTGCAATCTTATTTGCATCTATTCCATGGACATGAAGCCATTTTTTGTCTAATCCGATCATGCTGGCGAGATAACCTCCGGCTGAATGTCCTGAAACAAAAATGAGATCCGGATTTCCGCCAAGTTCACTGATATTGTTAAAAACCCAGGCAACTGCTGCGGCAGCGTCTTCAATGTATTCAGGCGCATGTACCTTAGGATGCAGACGATAATTGACGCCCACTATGGCGATTCCCTTGTTTTTCAAAGCATCCGGAAGTTGCTTTTCTCCACCCGTCAGGCCGCCGCCATGGAACCACACAATTGTTGCAAAACCCCGCTTATTAGACGGATAATAAATATCCAGAACACAACGCTCTTTGATATATACATCAGGCCGGTTTTCCTGCTCATCATAGTAAGATAAATTGTGCCTTGATTCATAAACTGTCTCCTGTGCAACTGAAAGATCAATGCACACCAGAATCAAAAGGGAAAACAATGTGGATTTCATATCGATGTTCTTTTCCGGTAAATTAGCATTTTCATTCATAACTTTCTGGCAGCAATCTTATAAATATGTTGTTCACACCGGTGAAAATTGGCCCATTAACCTTACGCAATCGCTCTATCCGGGCGGCTGCATTTGAGGGCATGAGCCCCGGTCACAACATCACTCAGCAATTGATCGATTATCATCGGTCCGTTGCCAAAGGCGGCATTGGCATGACAACCGTCGCCTATGCGGCAGTGCAGAAAAGCGGATTGTCGTTTCCTCATCAGTTATGGCTCCGGAAAGATATTCTTGCCGGCCTTAAGCAACTCACCGACGCCGTGCATCATGAGAATGCTGCCGTTAGTATCCAGTTAGGTCATGGCGGCAACATGGCCAAATATGGCGTAAGCGGTATAATTCCTCACGCACCCTCGACTCATTTTAATTTCTATGCCCCCACCATTGCCCGGGCAATGACTCAAAATGATATTTCGGATACTGTCAAAGCCTTTGGAGATGGGATGCGCATCGCACGCGCTGCGGGATTTGATGCCATAGAAATTCATGCCGGTCATGGTTATCTCATCAGCCAGTTTCTCTCGCCTGCCACCAATAAGCGCAAAGACGAATTTGGCGGATCATTGGAAAACCGGATGCGTTTTATGAATATGGTAATTCAGGAGGTTTTAGAGGCCGGCGCCGGCAAGGTGGCTGTTCTGGTAAAAATGAATATGCGGGACGGCTTTGGCGGCGGAATGGATATAGGCGAATCGCTGGAGGTTTCTAAGCAGTTGGAGCGACTGGGTGTGGATGCCATTGTTTTAAGCGGCGGCTTTGTAAGCCGGGCACCGATGTATATTCTGCGCGGGGCCATGCCTGTGCAGACGCTCGCCAGACATATCGACAATGCTTTTATGAGTCTCAGTGTGCGGTTGTTCGGTAGTTTGCTCATTCCGGAGGTACCTTTCAAAGAAAACTACTTTATGGATGATGCGTGCATTTTTCGTGAAAAATTGCAATTGCCCCTCGTGTATGTTGGCGGTATACTTTCAAAAGAAAATATCGATCAGTCACTCAATGCGGGTTTCAACGCTGTGGCCATAGCCAGGGCCCTGATCATCGACCCCGATTTTATAAAGAAATTGCTCGAAAAATCCATTGAAAGGTCATCCTGCGATACCTGCAACCACTGTATTGCCGTGATGTACAATGGCCCTTTCAGTTGCATTCAAAATGAAGGATCCGAATCATGAATGAAAATCAGGATAGCCGGGAGGTTGCACTTATTACCGGCGGTTCGTCCGGCATAGGCCTGGCCATCGCGCATGAACTGGCAAAAAGAAAATACCCTTTGCTGCTTGTGAGCAACCAGGAAAACAAGCTGATTGAATGCAAATTTGAAATTGAAAACAAATTTGGCGTACAGTGTCATACGCTTTTTGCTGACCTGAGCACAGAGGCCTCAATACCTCAAATTATTGATTTTTGCCAAAACCATGGACTCTCCGTCACAATCCTAGTAAACAATGCCGGCACGCTCATTTTTTCTGAGGTTGTGGAGGTGCCGGAAAATAAAGTGCATGCCATCCTGCACCTTCATATGGTGGCTCCAACCATGTTGTGCCGAATCTTTGGTGAGCAAATGAAGCGTAATAAGTATGGTTATATTCTGAATGTATCTTCGATTTCAGCCGTAATGCCCTTCCCGGGAATCTCACTTTATGGCCCCACCAAAACTTACATGAGGTATTTCACCAGAGCACTGCGCACCGAAATGAAACCATATGGTGTATGCGTTACATGCCTCCTGCCCGGCGCGACAGCAACTGCAATGCACAACCCTGAAAAGGTGAATATCGGACTGGCAAAAAAACTTCGGGTAATGCATGATCCGGAAATTGTGGCCAAAAAAGCCGTTTATGCCATGTTTTGGAACAAGGCCGAAAGCATCCCTGGATTTATAAACAAAATCACCATGGTATTTCTGCCACTTCTTCCGGCTTTCATTGTTGATTTGATCTATCGCAACACACGTTTTTCTGAAATGGATTTCACATCAAATAATTGAACACAGTGCTTAACCCGCAAAATTCATCTGAATTTTGCGCCCGCCTTCGTCTTCGCGTTTACGCTTCGGAAGAGCGCAGCTACTCCTTCGCCTATACGCTTCGGAAGAGCGCAGCTGCTCCTTCGCCTATACGCTTC
>CAYZWN010000247.1:0-3129 GCA_964482185.1 uncultured Roseivirgaceae bacterium | reverse complement strand
CTCCTTCGCCTATACGCTTCGGAAGAGCGCAGCTGCTCCTTCGCCTATACGCTTCGGAAGAGCGCAGCTGCTCCTTCGCGTTTACGCTTCGTAAGAGCGCAGCTGCTCCTTCGCGTATACGCTTCGGAAGAGCGCAGCGGGCAAATGCGCAATGCGACCAGCTCAGGGATCATTGTCAATGATTAGAATCAGTTGTGGCATTCCTCAAAATAGGGTATGCACATTTTCCGTGATCGGGGTTAACCCTCTGCCTGACAGATTCATTATCAGCCAATCATGAAACCATTCACAAAACCTTCGCTTTTTGTGATGAATACTCCGGGTTAATTCTGATTCATAATTTTTACAAAGTATCAGCTTTTAATATTTCAATAACACAGCCCGCCAAAACTTGGGGCTGAACAAATAATGACAACTCCCCTACCGGCGTGTCTCTTCAGAGCTTGCCGGCATTCTGCACCAATACTTCATGGGCGACGGCATGTTTCACAATTCCTGCTCTGTATTTTCGCTCTGCCCAGTCCGGCACAGGCATGGTGATGCAGGATAAAATGTTTTTTAGCTTTGAATTCAATTAATGCTGGTTTGTCACCATTTTTACTACTAACTCTGCTCATTAGAGAAACTTTAAATAATTCTGTAGCTGATTCAAAGTAAAATACCAGACCTATGAAATATTTTATTTTACTATTCTTATCAATCACCTCGGCAGTTGTAGTGAATGGTCAATCAGAAAGCCATGCTGAAAATGTTGTGATTACATTCGATAAAAAGAAAACCAGCGTTCACGTTCATGACAATGGTGAATTAATCATAAACGTATCTCCAAAGGATAACCAAAGATTTCAAACCAATGGATTTGTGCGGTATAGTGATTTAGGGGCAAAGGGAGATGGCAAAACCGATGATATTAATGCCATTGCAGGAACCCATGCATTCGCAAATCAGTATAGACTTACGGTAAAAGCTGATGATGATGCCATCTATTATATTGGGGGAAAAGAGCGCACAGCGATGATTGGTACGGACACGGATTTTGGTAAGGCAGCCTTCATTATTAATGATACCGACGTGCAAAATCGCAACGCATCTGTTTTCATGGTGCGTTCGCTCCAGGAACCTTTTCATCTTAAAGGCATTCTGTCACTAAAAAGAAATCAAAAGAAAATCGATTTAAACCTACCCCAAACATGTATTGTAACAGCTACGGATTCCTCTGTAAGGCGCTATATCAGGTATGGGCTAAACCAAAACAATGGATCTCCCCAAACAGATATCTTCATTGTTGACAAAAAAGGCAATGTGGATATGAAAACACCGATCATCTGGGATTTTGACCAAATCACGGATATCGTAGCCCTTCCCATTGATGAAACGACTTTGACAATAAAAGGGGGGCGATTTACGACTATTGCCAACAAGGCTGAATCGAGGTACACCTATTATAGCAGAAACATAGCGATCAGGCGATCCAACGTGCTCGTGGATGGGCTCGAACACCGGATTACCGGCGAGAGTGATCATGGCGCCCCATATGGTGGTTTCATTAATATCCGCGACTGCGCCAACGTAACAGTTCAGAATACCATCCTGACCGGGCACAAAACCTACAGCACCATAGGCTCAGCAGGAAAACCGGTCTCCATGGGTAGTTATGACATTTCGATAAATCGCGCATTGAACATATCATTTATCAATTGCAGCCAGACAAATGATATAGATGACAGAAATTATTGGGGAATCATGAGCTCCAACTACTGCAAAAACCTTCTGTACGACAATTGCGTTTTCTCGAGGTTTGATGCCCACATGGGCGTAGCCAACGCCAGCATCAGAAATTCAACACTGGGTCATATGGGAATCAATGCAATTGGCACCGGCACATTAATCGTTGAGAATAGCACCATCCGGGGAAGGAACCTTATCAACCTGCGTTCCGACTACGGCAGCACCTGGCAGGGAGAGTTTGTCATACGCGACTGCGTTTTCGTTCCTGCCGGAGGCAATTCAATGAGTGCCAGCTTGATCAAAGGTTCTTATTCCGGTCAGCATGACTTTGGCTACACCTGTTATATGCCCGAGCAAATTACTATTGAAAATTTACATATTGACGACTCTAACCATCCGGAAGATTACCAGGGCGTTGCCATTTTCGCAGACTTCAACCCCGAAATGACCGATGACACATATAAGGAAAAGTTTCCCTATGTCAAAACCCGGAAAGTCATCATCAGGAATGTGACAACGGCCAGTGGCATAAGCCTTAGGCTCAGCTCAAATACGTTTATGTTCAAGGATGTGCAAATACTGGAGGATTAGCCCGTATTGTTTTTTAGAGATGGATCATCGGGATTTATTCGTTTTTGGCGCTTGCAATTTGGATTTTCTGCCTGTATCCAGTTAGATCAGCAGGTTGTTAGACAGATGGGAAATTTAATAAGCGGTTACCATACATCCATAGCCGAACCTAATATACAGACTATGCACAACGTGCGTGATGTTGCGGATAAAATGGCTGAGCATACTATTTTTTAAAAATGAAAAATGCAGCACACAAAGCCGATCAAATGATTTAGCCGGAAACTTTCGGTCTTAAAAACAATAAATACATAAGCCGAAAGTACCACGAGTGTGATGACCTCCTGTATCACTTTGTGTTGCCAAAGATGGAATGGCCCGCCCTGCTCATGAAAACCAATCCGGTTTTACCGGAATCATGAATATGTATTCAAAAAATGCAATCCCCAACTGATCATGATAATGGTAAACAGGCCTGATTTGTTGAAATTACTCTATTGACTGAATTTTAAATGTCCATACCAGGCCATCGTAATAAATGAATTTGACAGAATCAGCAAAATGATGGTAAAAAGCCCTTTCATATCATATTAACAATTGGAAGACTTAAAATACCGGATTAGAAATTTCCCGCAAATGGGATATTTTTAATTCAAATAACAGCATTCGTCAAAGTCACCTCCCAACATTTTTTTAAGCGCAGGCGGAACTGCAAAAAAGACATTGTTTTTAGCCGTCATTTTTGTGGAAAAATGACGAACCTGTTCTGTGAGACTACACTAATGGGCAAACCGGCCTACAGCAAATTACCCTGGTATTTTTGCGCTTTTT
>CAYZWN010000246.1:0-6159 GCA_964482185.1 uncultured Roseivirgaceae bacterium | reverse complement strand
GTAGCCAGTTTCAGCGTATCCTGGGCTTTTAGTGTGGACATACTAAAGATTTGGAGACTGAGAAGAAGTGCAAAGGCACTTAAAGCAGGCCCAATCCCATTTTGGCAGCGATAAGTCTTGGTTTTCATGTTTAAGCCAATGGTTATCCGATTAAATAATATACCGGGATTTATTGAGTTGTGTATTTTCATTTCTGTGATTACATTCAATTTTGTACTTACATTCTGGCCATTCTTCCTTTGGTGCCGCTGAAATAGGTGTAAACCGCAGGAATCACAAACAGTGTGAGCATTGTCGAGAAGATCAACCCTCCGATTACCGCAATACCCATTGAGACACGGCTTTCAGATCCTGCGCCAAGCGCAAGGGCAATAGGCAAAATACCCAGGACAGTAGATAGACTTGTCATGAGAATTGGCCTGAAACGCGCTTTAGCAGCGCCGACGATCGATTCATTAATATTCATTCCTTTCGCCTTTCTTTGATTGGCGAATTCAACAATAAGAATCCCGTTTTTTGTCACAAGACCGATCAGCATAATGATACCAATCTGGCTGAATATGTTCAGTGTTTCATCAAAATACCAAAGTGATAGCAGCGTTCCTGCCAGCGCCAGCGGTACTGTAAACATGATTATAAAAGGATCGCGGAAACTTTCAAACTGAGCCGAGAGCACCAGGTAAATCAAAACAAGAGCAAAAGCAAAAGCAAAATATAAATTGCCGCTGCTCTCCATGAATTCTTTGGATTGCCCCGCCAGTGCGGTGGAATAGCTGTCATCCAGCACTTCATCTGCGATGCGATCCATAACCTGAAGTCCCTCCCCCAATTTGGTGTTTCCGGCAAGATTCGCTGAGATGGTGGCGGAAACAAACCTGTTGTATCTGTAAAGCTGAGGAGGAGAAGATTGTTCTTCCATTGTTATGAGGTTATCAAGCTGAATCAGGGAGCCATTGGAGCTTCGCACATACAATGATTTTATATCCATTGGATTATTTCTGTTTTGCCTCTCAATTTGTCCGATCACATAGTATTGTTTACCATTCATGATAAAAGTACCGAAGCGCTGCCCGCTAAGACCGAGTTGCAGCGTTTGCGCCACATCTCTGACAGATACGCCAAGACTCCTGGCCTTTTCACGGTTGATTTCTATCCTGACTTCGGGCTTGGTGAATTTTAAATTTACGTCAACAAAATTAAAGGCCGGCTCCTGCATAGCTTTCTCGAGAAATGTGGGAATTGCTTCTTTAAGTTTTTCCAGTGTTGTTGACTGGAGCACGAATTGTACGGGCAATCCGGATCTTCTTGATCCAATTGTCGGGGGTTCTGATACAAAAGCCCGCGCGGCCGTGAGTTGACTAACCTTGGGTCTGAGTTCATTTACTACCTGCGATTGAGTTCTTTGTCTTTGGTCGGCATCAACAAGCCTCACGATCATCATAGCCGAATTTGACGAGCCTCCGCCAAAACCCGGTGAAGTGATCGAAACGATGGCATTTTTTTCCGGGATTTCTTCCATTGCCACGTCCAGCAACTTCATTACGTAAACATCCATATATTCAAAAGTGGCTCCCTCCGGCCCGGTGGCCATGATTCGAAAATTTCCCCTATCCTCAAGTGGAGAAAGCTCTGAAGGGATAATGGACATGAAGTAACCGATGCCGCCCATAGAAATAAAGATAATAACGAAGGCCATCCAGCGGTGCCTCATAAAGCCTTCAAGCATCGATCCGTATGTATTATTTAACCAGATGAAAAAAGGTTCGGTAAAATTGTAAATCACATTGTGCTTTTCTCTTCGCTTTAGAATTCTTGAAGAGAGCATAGGCGCCAGAGACAACGCGACAAAGGAAGATATGATTACAGCAAATGCAACGACAATTCCGAATTCCCTGAATAGTCGCCCCGTAAGCCCCTCAATGAAAATAACCGGCAGAAACACGGAAGCAAGCGCCACGGTGGTGGAAACAACAGCGAAGAATATCTCTTTTGCCCCTTTAAGCGCTGCCTCCAATGGAGGTTCTCCGGCTTCTATTTTGGTGTAAATGTTTTCCAGCACAACAATGGCATCATCCACCACCAGACCAATGGCCAACACAATTCCGAGCAGTGTAAGCACATTGATTGAGAAGCCGGCAACATACATCACAAAAAAAGTTCCGATCAGCGAAATGGGTATCGTGAAGACTGGAATAAGGGTCGTGCGCCAGTCTCTGAGAAAAATAAAAATAATCAGTACCACAAGCCCAAAAGCGAGATAGATGGTCTGCTTGACCTCTTTAATTGAATCTCTGATGTATTGAGTATTATCAAACCCAATTGAAGTCTGAATATCAGCAGGAAGATCCTTTTTAATAGACTCCCAGCGTTTGTAAAATTCATCTGCTATTTCCAGGTTGTTGGAACCCGGTTGCGGCACGATGGCATTGAGCACCATGGGTATCCCGTCGCTGCGCAGAATTGAGCGGTCATTTTCAGGGAAAAACTCCGCACGACCTATATCCCTGAACCTGACAATAATATCTCCCTGCTCTTTTACAATTAAATCATTGAATTCATCCGGTGTGGAAAGCAATCCCACTGTTCTGATTGTAATCTCTGTGTTGGTTCCTTCGAGCGATCCTGTAGGTAATTCAAGATTTTGGGAATTCACTGCCTGGAATATATCAAGAGGTGTGAGCGTGTAGGCTGCGAGCTTTTCGGGATCCATCCAAAGCCTGATTGAGTATTTCTTTTCTCCCCATATCATGACCTGGCTCACGCCGGGGATCGTTTGAAATCGCTCCTTAAATAAATTATTCGCAATTTCAGACAGTTCCATCAGGTTTCGCCGCTCACTGGATATTTGCAATAATATAATTGGATCAGAATCCGCATCCGCCTTGGTGACGATTGGCGGATCGGCATCGGGTGGAAGTTGGCGCATGGCACGCGATACCCTGTCGCGCACGTCATTTGCTGCGGCCTCCAGATTATCTTCCAGGCCAAATTCTACCGTAATCGTACTCCTGCCATCGCGGCTTGATGATGAAATGCTTTTAATACCGTCTATTCCATTGATCGATTCTTCCAGAGGTTCTGTAATTTGCGTTTCAATTACTTCGGCATTGGCTCCGACGTATGCCGTGGTAACGGTAATAATCGGCGGGTCAACACTGGGGTATTCCCTGACGCCCAGAAAGAAAAATCCGATTATACCAAAGATCAAAATAGTGACTGAAAGCACGATGGCCAAAACCGGCCGGTGAATGCTGATATTAGAGAGACTTGCCATGGGTTTTTATTCAGTTTATGGATGAAACGGACACGGGCATGCCCTGTCTTACCTGGAGTATCCCGGTAGTGATCACTGTATCGCCGGGGTTGATTCCTGAAATGATCTGCACTCTGTCCTCCGTTCTAAGCCCGATTTCAATTTTAGTATCATTTACAGCGCCATTTTTCAGCGTATAAATTTTATGGCTGTTCATTTCCGGTATGACGCATTGTGATGGTATCATCAGGGCATTTGGTATTTCTTCCAATATGTAGGTGATATTCGCAAACTGTCCGGGAATCAAAGATTCGTTGTCGTTGTTGCATATTGCTCTGATCTGCAACGTCCTGGTATTGGGGTCAATTTTTGGCTCTACGGCATAAATTGTTCCTGTAAATTCTTGACTGGACGATTCCACAGAAAAAATCATTTTATCTCCATTGTTGATCAACGGCGTGTATTTGCCGGGCACAGAAAACTCGATCTTGATTGGATTGATGCTATACATATTTGCTATAAGATCGGATGGAGTAATATAACCACCCTCGCTCACTTGCCTGAGCCCTACGATGCCATCGAACGGAGCCCTTAACCGATGCTTTTCAAGCCGCGCTTCTCTTTCTTTTATGTCGCTTTGGGTTGTTTTCATGGTAGTGAGCGCTATATCATATTCTTCCCGGCTAATGGCTTCTTTATCCAGTAATTGCCTTTGTCGTAGTTCAATTCCTTCATTGAGTTGTTGGGTATATTTCAGGCGCTCAACCTGGGCAACCATCTCTTCATCGTTGATGGTGAGCAACAAATCACCTCTCTTTACTTTTTGGCCTTCACGGAAATATATTTTTTCAATTTTGCCGGAAATTTCGCTTCGCAAGGAGACGGATTCATTGGCCAGAATGGCTCCAGTAATTCTGATGGAATTTTCGATTCTTTCCGGATTTACAACCACAACCTCCACCGGTAATAAAGATCTCCCGGGCGTGACGACCTGGGTTGGTTCTGGTGTTTTATCTTTATTCAATTTCGGATAAAGAAAGAGGACCAAAATGATGATGGCAATCAGGGCATAAAGCGATATTTGAACCGGTTTTTTCATTGTAAATTTCTAAAAAAGCGTAATCATTAAATTGAATTGGTAAAAACAAATGCAAAGTTGACTATAAATTTTGAGGAAAGTTTAAATTTGCCTATTTCTAAAAGTATTGTCATATTTCTTTAAGCCAGGAAAATTTGATTATGCGATAATCATATTTCCCAAGAATATTGATGAAAACGATTTCCGTAAATGAAACGTGAATTACAGAATGAATTATCGATTTCAGCCATTTTCTGAAGGACCTCTTTTTACATCATTACATCATAATTATGAGAAAACCTGAAAGTATTTTAATTGTTCTCCTTATTGCCACATACTTTTCTTTTAGCTGTAAAACAGATTCGAAGTTTGCGATTTCCGAATCTGAAAAGGCTGCTTTTGATCAGGCATCAAGAAATGGTGAAGCGGCCCAACCGGGTTATGAAAATTGTTTGAGGTACCTCGATGCCTGGCTGGCAGTAAGCGATCCGGAGACGGGGCTTATTCCCAGAAATTTAACCTCCGATACCGATATCTGGAATGCAAAAGATGCTGCAGCAGATAATTACCCCTTTATGGTGCTCAGCGCTTTTTTTGTCAGGCCTGAGATGATGCAGGGACGCATGCTGGATATGTTGAATGCGGAGAAAAAATTGACTTCGCGCCTCGGCACCTTGCCGGACACTTATTCTTTCTCGAAAAAAGGATTCTCTCAGGCGGAAATCAACAAGGCGGAAATCATTTTCGGCGCATCTGAATATATCAAAGACGGTCTGCTGCCACTCACTGAATGGCTCGGGCAAAGTCCCTGGTCGGATCGGATGCTTGAGATGCTCTATGATTTACGTAATGAAATACATGTTGCAGAATCGATAAACAAAAGCGGGTATGGTAAAGCTCCCCGTGAGGAGGTGAATGGTGAACTTTTACAGATTTTGTCCAGAATCTACTGGATGACAGGTGATGAGTCCCTGCTCACTTGGGCATTCGAAATTGCTGATTTTTACTTGCTTGGAGACCAGCATCCAACGCGTGATCTGGATTATTTGCGACTCAGGGATCACGGCTGCGAACTGATTTCAGGGCTCTGTGAGATTTACATCACGGCACATTTTGCCAATGAGGAAAAAAAGAAAGCTTATCAAAAACCGCTCTACGAAATGTTGGATGTGATTCTTGATATTGGCAGAAATGAAGACGGTTTGTTTTACGATGCTATAAATCCTAAATCAGGCGAAATATTAGAGTTGCGATTGGCAGATACCTGGGGCTATACCCTCAACGGTTATTATGGAGTTTACATGATCGATGGGAAAGAAGCATACAAGGATGCCATACTAAAGGTGTTTGCCAATCTGCATAAATATCGCAACCATGACTGGGAGCGGGGTAGTGCCGATGGTTATGCTGATGCGATCGAGAGCGCATTGAACCTGTACAACCGCCTTCCTGTGCCGGAGGTGGCTGACTGGATCGATAGTGAAATCAGGGTTATGTGGGATATGCAGCGCGATGATGGCATCGTGGAAGGCTGGCATGGGGATGGCAACTTTGCAAGAACGACAATTATGTACAACCTCTGGAAAAGTAAGGGTTTGTACCTGCAACCCTGGAGCCAGGATGTCCGGTTAGGGGCGGAAATGAAGGGAGATTCTTTATTTGTCAACATTTCATCAGAGCAACCCTGGAAAGGGAAATTATTTTTTGATAAAAAACGATTTGCAGAGCACCTTAAACTGCCGGTTGACTGGCCCCGGATCAACCAGTTTCAGGAATGGTTTACGGTGGATTCCGGTAGCATCTATCAAATGCTGCATGTGGATGAGCA
>CAYZWN010000245.1:0-6183 GCA_964482185.1 uncultured Roseivirgaceae bacterium | reverse complement strand
GCCGTGACGGTCTATTACACAGAAAAATAAATATTAGGCTAAGTTTATACTGTATGCAAGGGTGTGTTGGGCAAACCAACATGCCCTTCTTTCATTCATTTAGTTCCAGTTCCTCAATCAGTTTTTCCCAAATAGTATTTTTTTCCTCTAACTGACTGCCAACAAATTGATAACGCTGATTTACATCCGTCAATTTTTCCGGATCTGAAAAAATTTCAGGCCTGGCCAGGGTATCTTCTATTTCTGATTTTTCAATTTCAAGTTGTTCAATTTCCTGCTCTATCGCTTCAATTTCCTTTTTAATTCTTTGACCATTCTTTATCTCTGAATTGGTTTTTGGTTTTGGTTTAGGTTTTGGTGTCGGAGTTTCAATTTCTGCGACCGGAGATTTCATCTCATCCTCCTGTTTCTTTTTCCATAAGAGATATTCAGAATATGTGCCAGGATATTCTTTAATGATGCCCTGTTCGATATACCAGATTTTATTAGCCACTTCGGTAATGAAATACCTGTCGTGCGATACCAACACAAAAGACCCCTTATATTGCTGAAGCGCCTGAATCAAAATATTCACTGATACGATATCCAGATGGTTGGTTGGCTCATCTAGCAGCAGGAAATTGGCTTCAGACAAAAGGGTTTTAGCCAGCGCAACCCTGGATTTTTCCCCTCCTGACAACACTTTTATTTTCTTGAAAACATCTTCTCCGCTAAATAAAAAACATCCCAACAAGGTGCGGATTTCCTGCTCAGTTTTATTGGAACCGCTTTGTTTGAGTTCGTCGAGCATCTCGATATCAAGTGTTAGGGCTTCGATTTGGTGCTGAGCATAAAAAGCCTCAATCACATTGTAGCCGATCTCTACTTTTCCATGGTGCTGTTCTCTGTTTGCAATAATTCTGAGCAATGTGGATTTCCCAATACCATTGGCACCGATGAGTGCAACTTTATCACCGCGCTCCAGGGAAATTGTTGAAGGCTTCAGCACCTCAATATTTCCATATGATTTACTTACTTCCTCCATGCGCACCACATGGCGCCCCGATTGTTTGCTGAATTTAAAGTTGAAGCTGACTGCGGCATTTTCAGATTTCACTTCTTCAACGATATCCATTCGCTCAAGTGATTTTACCCGCGACTGAACTTGCCTGGCTTTGGTGGCTTTGGCTCTGAAACGGTTTATAAACTGCTCTGTTTGCTTAATTTTTTGTTGCTGGTTTAAAAACGCATTTTGCTGGATCTGGTCACGCAATTCCTTTTCTTGCACGTAAAAGCTGTAATTGCCTGAGAAGGTATTCAATCTGGAGTTCGCAACTTCAATGGTTTTGGAGGTTGTACCATCAAGAAAATATTTATCGTGAGAAACGATCATGACGGCGCCTTCATAGTTTTTGAGGTAATTTTCGACCCACTGTATCGAAGGCAGGTCGAGGTGGTTTGTCGGCTCATCGAGCATAAGCAAAGCAGGCTTTTCAAGAAGTAGCTTGGCGAGCATAACGCGCATACGCCAGCCGCCGGAAAACTCCGATAATGGACGGTGTAAGTCAGTGGTTTTGAATCCAACACCTTCCAGAATTTCCTCCGCCTGGTTTTGCAGTGTATATCCGCCCAGTAATTCATATTTTTCCTGCAGCGTGGTAAGTTTGTGAAGCAGTTTTTCTGAATGGTCAGATTCGAGTTGTACCAGAATTTGCTCGATTTTTTTCTCGTATTCTGCAGCCTCCCTGAATGCGCCCATGGCTACCACAACAATACTTTCATCAGATTGGAGTGAAAGTAAATCCTGATTAAGGTATCCTATTGTGCAATCATTTCGCTTACTGATTTCACCTTTATCAGGCGTAATTTCCCCATTTATAATTCTAAGAAGTGTTGTTTTTCCAGTGCCGTTCAACCCAATCAGGCCAATTTTTTCCTTGGGTTTAATATGTAATTGAGCCGAGTCAAAAATAACCCGTTCACCTATGAAATAGCTGAGATTCGAGATAGAAAGCATTTGTAGTGTATTATTTCAGGCGCAAAAATATCAATCCAAAAAGCCAATTGTAAAGGATGCCATGGTTTTTTCCCACATTATCTGGACAATCGCTTCATTTTTTTGCAGCTGGAATTCAATCGTAAATGGTTCGTAGGTTATATCAGTTGTCTTTACAACTGCATCTGTTTCCAAAATATTTTTTCCCGGATTGTAATTGTAGGCGCCCCATTGGCCGAGGTCGGAATTAAATATCACCTTCCATTTGTCTGGTTGAGGAATAGTAAAAATGGTGTAGGTGCCAGCTTTAAGCCTGCGTTTATTGATGAGCACATCCCTTGTAAAAGTAATTTCCGTGGCTTCGTTGGCGCCGGTTCTCCATATTTCGCCATAGGGCACAAGTTCACCAAATACACTACGTCCCTTCATATGCGGTCTTCCATAGGTGATTTTCACATAGGTAGATTCATATTTTACAGTAACAATTTCTAAGGGACTCAAACGCGGTTTGATGGCTTCCTGCCCGTAGAGGTTGTGCATAGCGGATGTGAGCATCAACGCGAATATTGTGAAACTGAGTTTTAATTTGATCGGCATTTTTATTTCTTTTACAGCTTATAGTAAGTTTCGAAGTTAAAATTTCTTTTTTAAAGAGGACTTATCACTTTAATAAATATTTCAGAAATGGAACGACCCGATTTTGATAAAATTTTCATGGAACTGGCAATAAATATCGCCAGGAGGTCTCATTGTGTGAAACGGCATGTTGGTGCGGTACTGACCAAAGAAACCAGAATCATTTCAATCGGGTACAATGGCCCCCCGGCGGGCACGCACAATTGTGATGAGGAATGGCCTGAAACCGGCTGTGAGAGAGATTCGCGGGGGAGTTGCTCGCTGGCTTTGCATGCTGAGCAAAATGCTTTGATGTACGCCGTGAAAAATAATGCCAATGTCGATGGATCAACAATTTATCTCACATTAACACCCTGCCTTGCATGCGCAAGAATGATGCTTAGCGCCGGCATTAAAAAGGTCATTTATCTCAAATCCTACGCGGAATATAAGGGTTTGCCCAAGGATGAAGGGATTGATTTTCTTGAAAGGTTTGGCGTAGAAACGGCTAAATTTACCGAAGAGGTACTGGTACCCGATGAGTTGATTTAAATGATCTGTACTTCCGGTTCAAGGCGTATGTCAAATTGGCTTTTCACCTGGGTCTGGACAAATTCTGCAAGATTCAGCAAGTCAGCGCCGGTTGCTTTATTATCATTAATGAGTACAAGAGGTTGGTTTAGGTGCACTGTTGCTCCGCTGAAGCGGTGGCCTTTTAGTCCGCATTGGTCAATGAGCCAGGCTGCCGGTATTTTAACCTTTCCATTTTCCTGTGAAAACCAGGGTATATCCGGAAAAACTTTTTGCAGGTTTTCCAGATGATTTCCGGAAATTAACGGATTCTTAAAAAAACTACCGGCATTTCCTTTTATTGCCGGATCGGGTAATTTTGATTTCCTGATTTGTATAATCACATTACTGACATCTCTGATTGTCAGGTCTGTTTTGTTGAGCTTTTGCAATTCTTCACGGACATTGCCATAGCTGGTATTTAACACCGGTTCTTTCCGTAGTTTCAGCACAATGTTGGTAATCAGGAATTTGCCTTTTAGTTTATTTTTAAAAACGCTGTCCCGGTATCCGAAATGGCAATCGTTCAGATGAAAGTAGTGTTTGTCTCCGGTGGCAACTTCAACCGCTTCCAGTGCTTCAAACACGTCTTTAATTTCAACGCCATACGCGCCGATGTTTTGAATTGGCGCTGCGCCAACAGTACCTGGTATCAATGACAGGTTTTCAATGCCACCAAAATTAGCCTTGAGGCAACTTTCCACCAGATCGTGCCATATAACGCCACTCCCTGCCTTCACCCAATAGTGGTGATCGTCTTCCCTGATCACATATATTCCATGAATTTCGTTTTTTATTACCAGACCATCATAAGTTGGTGCGGTGAATAATATATTGCTACCGCCACCCAGAATGAGTATTTCTTCGTTTTTAAAAGGGTTGTCCTTGAAAAATTGAATTGCTTCATCCAGGCTTGAAAGCCGTATGAAATATTTAGCGAAGGCTTCAAGTCCAAATGTATTGAGTTTTTGGAGGGGATAATTTTGTTCAATTTCCATGGATTGAGGTCGGATTTAAAATGACCTTTTGAGGTTAATTTTGGCTGTGGCGATTCTTGATACATTGCCGGGCTCATCTCTAAGCTTTATAAAAATGGTTTTTTCTCCATCTTCTCCGGGTAGTATGTAATCCGGTATGGTTGATTTGAAGGGTTGCCAGGAGGCATTGGTAAATTCAGGGTTATCACCAATCATTATCTCTGTGGCGTCGGATGCATCGATTTCCAGTTTCACTTTTTTATCGTCAGCATTAGACCATTGCTCGCCGTTGTTGATGGTGAAATTATTGATTTTTGGCGGTGTGGTATCAAGAAAAATTTTACTGCTCACAATCTCGGAGTGGTTGCCGGCGTCGTCGATAAACTGGGCATAGAAGACTTTTTCGCCATCCGGTTCTGTGAGTGTAATTTCTTTTGTGGCATGAAGCGGTTCCCATTTAGCGTCTCTAAGTTCCGGATTCCGCCCTACACGGATGCCGGTTGCACCGTCTGCTTTAAGTGTAAGGGTTATTTTCCGATCTCTGTTGAGTACGTACTGAGCCCCGCCATCGATGGTCAGACTGACATTTTTTGGCGGGTCAAGATCAATCTTTACTGAAGCTTCTACCGTTTCTGATACATTGCCGGCACCGTCTTTGAATTTTGCATAGACCTTGGCTTCCTGGCCGGAAATATTTAGTTGCCAGGCTTTTTTGAATTCTGCTAACGGTTCCCATTGACTTTTTGAAAAATCCGGCGTATTACTTAGCATAAAAGAACTGGCACCAACTGCATGCAAAGATATTTCTGCTTTCCCATCTTTATTTGTAAACCATGCCGCGCCGTTGTTAATCGCAATTCTACAATCCGATGGGGGTATTCTGTCCAGGATGATCTTATCATAATGGGCATGTGTTACATTTTTGGCCTCATCTCTAAAGATTGCATAAACAATTTTCAAACCGTCTTCGCCTTCGAGTTTCCACGACAAAGATGATTTATACGGAACCCACTGATCCCTTATGGAACTCGTGTCATTGATCTGAGTATTGCTTATAACCATTTCCACAGCATCTTCTACATCAAAGGCCAGATTCACCATTCCCTGAGGATCCGAAGAGAATTCTGAATTTTCGTTAACGGAAAATTTTACAATTTTTGGAGGTGAGAAATCTGATCGCACAGATTTGCTGATTGCTGCCGATTCATTTCCTGCTGCATCCTTGAATTTGGCATGAACATAATGTATGCCTTCCGGGCCTTCCAGGGTCCAGGCCACTGCAGTTTTAAAGGGTACCCATTCAGCCCCTTCGAAATCTTGTTTGTTTGAAATCATCATGGCATGTGCGCCTTCAGCCCGAAGTGATAGAGCCACGCGTTTAGTAGGATTTCTGACGTAAGGGTCGTTGTTGTTGATGATCAACTCGCAATCGGTTGGTGGTGTCCGGTCAAGGATAATGGATGAAGTGAGCACTTTAGAATAATTTCCGGCCCTGTCCTGAAGCCGAAGGAAAACAGTTTTTAATCCCTCTGAAGTATTGTCTGTTTTCCAGTTTTCTATATTTTGCTCCAGCGGGATCAATTCTATATTGCTAAAGTCCGGTATGTTGGTAAGTTGCATTCCTGCTACATCCGGGTCACTTTTTATCTGAATCTTCACAATGCCTTCCGGATGGTTGGTGTATTTATTTCCGCCGTTGATAATCAATTCCCCAACCGGCGGGGTCATATCAAGTTTGATTTTTGCACTCACCATTTCTGAAGTATTTCCAGCCTGATCCCTAAATACCGCATAAACTGTTTTTTCGCCATCGCCGGGGAGCATAGTCCAGTCGGTTCTTACAGGATTGTATTTTTCCCATGGAATGTTTCGAAGGGTTGCAGGGTTGTTGGTGAATTTGGCTTCAAAGGCATCATCCACATCTGAAGTAAGCGAGACTTTTAAAGATGCGCTCCACTCATTTCTTTCATTGATGGAAAAACTGTTGATCTTCGGTGGTGTTCTGTCAAGCAGAATTTCTGCTTTGGCCACATCAGAGATATTCCC
>CAYZWN010000244.1:0-6186 GCA_964482185.1 uncultured Roseivirgaceae bacterium | reverse complement strand
TCTACATGCGGCAAAATGAAGACGGAAAAACAGTCAGAGCTATGGATATTCTTTTCCCCGGAATCGGTGAAATTGTTGGCGGTTCACAGCGCGAAGAGCGATACGATAAATTGAAACAGCGCATTGATGAAATGAATATCCCGCAGGAAAGTATGTGGTGGTATCTTGAAACCCGAAAATTTGGTTCAGCGCCACACAGTGGTTTCGGACTTGGGTTTGAAAGAATGATGGTGTTTGTAACCGGAATGCGAAACATCCGCGATGTTATCCCATTTCCCAGAACTCCCGGAAGCGCTGAGTTTTAGCCATGAATATTCATTACTAAGAGCCAACCAAAAAACTGAAATTCAAATCTTTAAATATTCAGTCGGTGTTAAAACTTCCGGAATTTAAAGGCCTTGTTGTAACGCGAGTTCTGATCTTTGATAATTAGCAGGTAATAACCTGAATTAAAGTTCTTTACATTGACCTTATAATTTTCTGCATTCACAGTTTCAAGTTCAAGTTCAAGTTTGTTACCGATCACGTTGTACATCTCGAACTGGACGTTTTTGAGATTGGAATCTTTCAGTTTAATATTAAGAAAGTCAGTTGCAGGATTTGGATATAGTTCCACTTCAGCGATATTCGTGAGACTTTCAGTGTTCATTTTTGAAAGCTCAGTTTTGTTTTTGCCAACCGGGCCATCCTGACCAAAAGCCTGTTGAGAGAGAAAAAGAATTAAGAAGAATGTGAAGATGAAGTAAAATTTCATTGTCTCATTAAAAAGTCTTTTCGTTTGAAATGATGTTCGCTGTTATATATTATTGTTAAATTATAACTTTTAACAACGTAAAGTTAATCAGAAAGTTTAACAAATACCGGTGTGAAATGGGAAAAGACCTGTGTTTTATTGTTAAATTTTGTTAATGAAAAATAATTCATTTTCATCCCCGGATAATTTTCAAAATTTTATACTGAGTATTTTTATCAAAAGCATGAACAGGTTACTGATAATTTTCGTGAAACAGCTGATACCCGGCCAGGTGAAGACAAGACTTGCAAAATCAATTGGAAATGAAAAAGCGCTCGCTGTTTACAAAAAACTATTGTTGCACACAAGAGAGGTTGCTCTAAGCTGCAATGCCGAAGGATGCGTGGCCTATTCCGGGCCCGTTGAAAACAACGACATTTGGGAGGACAGCCTGTTTATTAAAATCCGCCAGAGAGGCGATGACCTGGGCGCACGCATGCACATGGCTTTCAATGATATGTTTCAGAGGCAATATGATCATGTATGCCTCATTGGTTCGGATATTTTTGAACTCACTTCCTCCTTAATTGATGAAGCATTCGAAGCTTTAAATGTTCATGATTTGGTGATTGGCCCGGCAAAGGATGGCGGTTATTATCTGATTGGAATGAAAAAACCGGGTAATATTCTGTTTGAGAATATTCCATGGGGTTCTGATACTGTGTTGTCAAGAACTATTGAAAGGGTAAATGAAGCAGGTCTTTCTTATTTTCTTACCACTGAACTAAATGATATTGATGACCTGGATGATATAAGAGATCAAGACAAAGTTTTTCTCCTTGGGTAGATGGAAGTATGAGGGTTTCTCAAAAGAAAAGAATATATGTGCAGTAGATGATCCTTCGTTTATTGCAATTTATCCATATCGCGAATCAGTATCCGTCTTCGGTCAAAATTGATAATATTCTTGTCCTTCAGATCATTGAGAATGGTTGTTACAGTTTGGCGGCTTGTACCTGTGAGCGCAGCTATATCCTTGTGCGTAAGGTAGTTCTTCATCATGGTTTCAAATCCGACCTTCTTCCCCTTTTCATGAGCCCAGTCTTTTAGAAATTCAATAATCCTCGTCCTCGAATCTTTAAACACAAGGGATTCCACCTTTCGCTCGAGCTTTTTAATCTTGATGCCCAGCAATTTATAAATCTTGAGACTTAGTTCCTTGTTCTCGGCCATGAGTTCCTGCATATCATCAATACTCATTGGGCAAACGATAGTGTCATTATCCAGAGCCTGGGCGAAATCAGTCCTTTTCTCCTGGCCAACCAGTGCCAGTTCACCAAAAATCTCACCGGGAGAGAGAATGGCCTTAGTCATTTCCTTTCCATCTTCGGTGTAAGTCCCGATTTTTACACGGCCTTCGGCGATGAGGTAAATATGATCGGATAATTCATCTTCGAAATAGATGAAATCTTCTTTCTTGTACTTATAAATATTGTGTTTTTCACCCATATTTGGAGTTTTATGAGGACATAAAACATTGTAAAGGTCAATGTCCTCAAAAAACCAAATTTTGCTTTTGTTGCTCATAAATCAGATACTTAAAACTTTGGCAATGTAAATCTATGGTTTAACCGGCTAAATTAAAACACTGCATCAGGACTATCTGAATAAACAACGCAAAAGCAATTTCTGAGTTTGGAAAGAATGTCGCATGGAAAACATCTGACTCAATTTTAATAAATAGTTATTCATCCCACCTGCCCCGGTTGGCAATGCCGCGACCTGTTGTTCCGATCACCTGATAACAAAATTGCCAACATGCCCCCAATTTGCTAAAATGAGATTATTATCATTGCAAAAGGTGACGGTAATCATATTTTTACTTTTGTTGTTTTACGACTTTTGTAAGCCCAATTAACAACACATTATCACTCAAATTTTATTATGAACGCAACACACATAGAACATTTGGGAATTGCCGTGGCAAATCTCGAGGAGTCGATCAAATACTATGAAGAAGTACTGGGTTTTAAGTGCTATTCAATCGAAGAAGTAAAAGACCAAAAGGTCAGAACAGCCTTTTTCAAGGTTGGCCAGACAAAAATTGAATTGCTGGAGTCAACCGCTCCGGATGGCCCGATAGGAAAATTTATTGAGAAAAAAGGCCAGGGGATCCACCATATCGCCTTTGCCGTAGAAGGGCTACAGTCTTCCCTGGATGAAGTGAAGGCGAAAGGTGTACAGTTAATTGATGAAAAGCCAAGACCCGGGGCAGAGGGGTTGCAAATCGCTTTTCTGCACCCAAAGTCAACACATGGGGTTTTGACTGAGTTTTGTGAAGAACCAAAAAAATAATCATTTGGAATAAGATGAATAAGCAACAAAAAATTAAGGAATTAATTGACAAGCGTGCGGAAGCCAGACTTGGCGGTGGCCAGGACAGAATTGAAGCCCAGCATAAAAAAGGTAAATTCACAGCGCGCGAAAGAATCGATTTGCTGCTCGACGAGAACAGCTTCGAAGAATTTGACATGTTTGTCACACACCGTACCAAATCTTTTGGTATGGAAAAGCAGCATTTTTTATCGGATGGCGTTGTGACAGGACATGGCACCATCGATGGGCGGGTAGTTTATGTTTTCTCGCAGGATTTCACCGTATTTGGCGGTTCCCTATCTGAAACCTTTGCCAACAAGATCTGTAAAATCATGGATCAGGCCATGAAAATGGGGGCTCCTGTTATAGGACTCAATGACAGTGGTGGCGCCAGGATTCAGGAAGGGGTGCGGAGCCTTGCCGGATATGCAGAAATATTTCAGCGAAATATCATGGCCAGCGGCGTTATACCCCAAATATCAGCGATATACGGTCCGTGTGCAGGTGGCGCGGTTTATTCCCCGGCGCTTACCGATTTTATCGTGATGAGGGATAAAGCGAGCTATATGTTTGTCACAGGGCCAAAAGTTGTTAAAACAGTAACCGGAGAAGATATTTCTACTGAAGATCTTGGTGGTGCCAACGTGCACTCAACCAAATCGGGTATTTCTCATTTTCTTGTAGAAAATGAAGAGGAAGGAATGATGCTCATAAGAAAGCTCTTGAGTTATCTTCCCTCCAACAACCTGGAAGAGCCACCCATGATTGAAAATCACGATCCGATCGACAGGTTGGAAGATGCACTCAATGAAATTATTCCGGAAAGTCCGAATAAACCCTATGATGTTACAGATGTCATCCATGCCATTGCTGATGAAAATGAGTTTTTTGAAATACAGCGCAATTATGCCAAAAACATCGTAATTGGGTTTGCGCGCTTCAACGGCAGTTCAGTAGGCATTGTAGCCAATCAGCCGAACTACCTTGCCGGTGTACTGGATATCAACGCTTCAAGAAAAGCTGCGAGATTTGTCAGATTTTGTGACTCATTTAATATTCCGATTGTTACGCTGGTGGATGTCCCGGGATTTTTGCCAGGAAGCAGCCAGGAACTCGGAGGTATCATCATTCATGGCGCAAAACTACTTTTTGCTTATGGAGAGGCAACAGTTCCAAAGGTTACAGTTACACTGCGCAAGTCATACGGCGGCGCGCACGATGTAATGAGTTGTAAACAGTTACGCGGTGACTTTAATTATGCATGGCCAACAGCAGAAATTGCTGTAATGGGCGCAAAAGGAGCCGTGGAAGTGCTTGAAGGAAGGAAAATCAGCGAGATTAAAGACGAAACGGAAAGATCGAAATACATCCAGGAAAAAGAGTCAGAGTACGAAGCCAGATTTGCCAATCCTTATCAGGCTGCAAAATATGGCTTTATTGACGACATTATCGAGCCAAGAAATACAAGATTCAGAGTGATCAGGGCCTTGCAGACTTTGTCAACAAAAAAGGACTACAATCCGCCCAAGAAACATTCAAATATTCCACTGTAAAAGGAAATACCATGATTATATTAGGAGAAATAATATTTGATTTTTCAAGAATCACATCAGATAGCACAACAATCGCTTTTGTGGGGTATGTCATTGTTTTTTTAGCACTCATATCACTTTATTTTGTATTCCGCTATATGCCTGGCCTGCTTAATCTGCTTACCAGAAAAAGATTAAAAAGAAAAGGGGATGTAGAAGAAGTCATTGACGATTTAACCATTACGGGAGAAGTGAGTGCGGCAATCAGTGCAGCGCTGCTTATTTATTTCAATGAAATGCACGATGAGGAGAAAACAGTACTCACAATCACAAAAATCTCCAGGCGTTACTCGCCATGGAGTTCCAAAATATATAATGTAACAACAGGTCTTAACAGAAGATTTTAAAATGAAAAAATTCAAATTCACTATTCGGGGAAACGAATATGAAGTCCAAATAAATTCGTTCGAGGACAACATCGCCGAAATTGATGTAAACGGGTCCATTTATCAGGTAGAACTAGCCGAGCAAGTTAAAACAACGAAAACACCAAAACTGGTGCGCTCGCAACCAGTCCAGACCAAAGAGGTTTCAATGAAACCTGTTGCCGGTATGAGTAAAGTAGAAGCACCATTGCCCGGCACAATATTCAAGTTGCATATTAAGGAAGGCGATACCGTAAAAAAAGGCCAGGTAATCATGATTATGGAAGCCATGAAAATGGAAAACAATATTCTGGCCGAAATAGATGGGGTGGTTAAGAAAGTTCTTGTGTCTGAGGGAGCATCAGTATTACAAGGCGATGTATTAGCTGAAATCGAATAAGGTTTATGAAAAAGTTATTAACAGTATTTGGTGTTTTAGCGATTCTCTCGCTATTGTGGTCTTTTCTTGTAAAACCTGATGCAGAAGGACAACTCATTGCCTCATCACAAGAGCTGACACAGACAGAACAAACGACCAATCCGGCTTCCGAACCTGCCAAAAATAAGAGCGGGGTGCTGTCCGGTGTCGAGACATTTCTGGAATATACGGGATTTACAAATGTAACAATTGGGCACTTAGCAATGATTGCGGTGGGATTATTTTTCATTTTTCTGGCAATCAAGTACAATTATGAGCCACTGCTACTCGTGCCTATCGGCACAGGTATTCTGATTGGCAATATACCATTTGTCATGAGTGCAGGGTTACAGGTCGGTATTTACGAAAGTGGCAGTGTTTTGAATTACCTGTATTTTGGTGTGGTGAAAGGTATTTATCCTCCATTGATTTTTCTCGGTATTGGTGCTATGACCGATTTTTCTTCTCTAATCAGCAATCCAAGATTGGTTTTGTTGGGAGCTGCGGCACAAGTTGGTATTTTTGCCACCTTTTTAGGCGCTTTGGCGTTGGGCTTCAATGCCCCGGAGGCAGGCGCAATCGGCATCATCGGTGGTGCCGATGGCCCGACAGCTATCTTCCTTTCCTCGAAGCTGGCGAATGGAATTAATGTACTTTCTGACGGCACAACCGTAAAAAACCTCATTGGACCTATCGCGATTG
>CAYZWN010000243.1:0-6191 GCA_964482185.1 uncultured Roseivirgaceae bacterium | reverse complement strand
TGGTGTGGCCGTCGGTCCATACTTAATCGAAGCTTCCTGCGTGTCGCCATCGTAGACGTATACGAAATTATATCCCATGTCAATCGCTCTGATCTGCATTTCCTCGTATGAATCTCCCATATCGGAATAGCCCATTTCTTCCAGTAAAACGGCATTTACAGCATTCGGGGAGATTGCCACTACGCGTACCGACTGATCCTTGTAATCATCAACAACTTTGATGATCCGGTCTTCATAAGCCTGCGCTGTCGGGCAGTGATTGCACATGAAAATGATCACCAGGACTTTGGCATCTGCAAAGTTTTGCAAACTGTAAAAATTACCATCTACCCCCGGCAATTCAAAATCCGGAGCGGTGGCATTGATGGCCAATGTTTTCACATCCTGCTCCTGAATTATTTGAGGATTGGGCTTAAAGCCAACGGATTCGACAACTCCTCTCGTTTCAGCTTCTCTGTCCTTTACGGCTTTATTATCGTTCTGACAGCCATAGATCGAGATAAAAGTGAAAACCAGAAGAAAAAAATATTGCCGAAAGAGAAACATCTGTGCGATAAAAATTGTGTACTGATCAAAATTAGATTATTGAGTGGATTATTACCACATTCTTTGCCTGAATATTCAATGATCATGCGGTAAAGAGAAAAGGGTATAATGCCCTTTCTACATTCATAATTCATTGTAAAGAAGCTGTTATTAACTATTTATTTTAATATCAGCCTCGAACACTTGCATCCGGGATTCTTTTCACAAGGTCTTTTGTCTCATGAAAACCTTCCTGTCCGATCGTAAAACAATCAATGAAGTCCTGCGCTAGTGCATATTGCAGACATTCATCCACCTTGTCTTTCAAATCACCGGCTCCAAAAACCTTCATACCGATGATCCCTTTGCCCTGGAATTTCATCTGTTTCAACACAGGTACCACTTCATCAACACTGCCATCCATTTTGGAGGCATAAGGATTGATTCTGGCCAAATCTACCTGTACCCAATCGGAAGATGCCGCTGCCTTGAGCGCGCCGAGCGTGTGGCAACTTACACCGTGTGACCTGATGATGCCCTCTTCTCTTGCACGTGCGAGCACCTCCATGGCGCCTTTTTTTATTTGCGGCCAGTTGGGGTCAGTCATGTAATGGAGCAATACGATATCGATATAATCTGTACCCAATTCCTTTCTAAACCTGTCGAGGTCATCCCACATCTCTTTTTCAGTGGTAGCATGGGTTTTTGACATAATCACGACCTTTTCTCTGGGCACATGATTTAAGCCTTCCTTCAGGTGCGGATGTGTGCCGTACTGGTCAGCCGAATCCCAAAAATTAACTCCCTCATCGTAGGCAGCGTGCAGCAACTCTCCAAGGCCTTTAACACCAAGTTTTCTCGTCTGATCAGAACTCCGGTTCACACCGTGTGTACCGGTTCCCATGGCCAAGCGCGATAATTCTATACCTGTATTTCCGAGCATGACCCGGTCTGAAGCATATTTTTTGGTTTCACCGGCAAAAGCGTGGTAAGGGAAAGGATTCATAGCGAAAGCTCCGGCTGTGAGCATGGATGCCTTGATAAAATCCCTTCTTTTCAAAGCACCTGATTTAGGACATGTTTTTGCATGATGATGGTTCATGGCGATATATTTATGGGTTTACGATAATTTAAATTTCGCAAATTATCCATTGAGATACAAATGTTGCCATTTGCGACGGGGGTATCTCACCAGGAATATTACTATGCTAAGCTGATGCACTCAACTTTGGATTTCAGCTATTCTGTAGCACCATTTTCAGGCAAACAGGTTTGGGTGTTTGAACCTCCACGCCGGTATCGGTCAGGAGACCGGTCTCTTCATCGATGGAAAAAACGACAATATTGTTTGAATTCTGATTGGCTACCAAAAGAAATTTACCTGTCGGTTCGATTGTAAAATTACGCGGCGTTTTTCCTTTAACATTCTGATAACCAACATTTTCAATATTTCCGATTGAAGCATCTGTTTTAAATATTGCAATACTCTCATGGCCCCGGTTTGAGCCATACACAAATCGGCCATCCGGCGAAACGTGTACATCAGCACATGAATTTGTTCCTTCAAAACCATCTGGTAAAGTAGAAACTGTCATCACTTCTCTGAGCTGACCTGTTTCGCTGTCATAGCTGCAACTTGTCATGGTTGAGTTTAATTCATTGATGATATACACAAATTTTCCATTCGGATGGAATGCAAGATGTCTGGGGCCGGCTCCGGGAGCGGTTTCGAAAATGCCGACCTGAATGAGCCGGCTCTCTTCTCTGTTTATCTCATAGGTAATCACCTGATCAATGCCCAAATCGGCGGCAAGTGCATATCGCTCGTCAGGATCAAAAACAATGGTATGGGCGTATGGACCTTTTTGTCTTCTTTCATCTATGCTGCTTCCTTCATGCTGAATTAAATCGGCTAAATCTTCAATATTGCCTTCATTACCAATCGGCAACATTCCCACATTGCCTCCGCTATAATTGGCTACGAGGGCAAATTTTGCCTTGTTATCCATGGCCAAATAGCATGGTGCACCACCGCCGCTTGCAACCTGACCGAGCAACTCAAGCGCCCCGCTTTTCGGATCAAAGGAAAACGATGACACTGCCCCGGAAGGCTTGCCCTGAAATTCTCCTACCTCGTTTACAGCGATGAGAAGATTCTTATCTTCATGAATTGCCAGATAGGAAGGGTTTTGCACATTTTCATTAGTAAGCAGGTACTGCAAGTCCCCTGTTTTGGCGTTGAAGCGGTACACGGCAATGCCTTCATTGCCCTGCGTGTAGGCCCCAACAAATAACAAGTAAGCCAGGTCAGTTATTGGCTGTTTCTTTTCTTCACAAGACGTCATGGTGAGACCTAAAATCAGGAATAATAGAATTAAACTTTTCATATCATTTTTTTTATTGATCCAAAAGATGATCGGCAGCCTCGAGTCGGAGGTCACCGTTTGTCGCAACGCGGTTCCCGTTTTGAATGATGCTTACCCCGCCCTGGTGGCCTTCCGGGTAAAAATCGTGCGCTAACATCACATTCAGGCCTGGCATTTCGAGATATTCCAGTTCATTGAGTGAGAGTGCTTCCTGATGATGTCCTGTTTTCTCACTAGAGAAAAGCCCCATCAATAAAAATGCATCCGCAGGGAAAAAAATCTTAATCGTTTTCATTGTATCAGGTTTATGTGCTATAAAACTACTCATAGAATTTGAGTTTGAAACTTCTTAGGTCAAAAAAGTGAACAGGTAATTCGGTGGATATGAAATCGAGTACTGTGTACTAAGTATAAAGTATCAGGTTCTCGGTGCATACTTCTTCACATTACACTTTATCCTTGTTTCCACTTCTCCTCTATTTAGATTGATGGGAGTTGATGGAAATTGACTGCACAAGTCCAGAGCCCAGTCCCCAGAACCCTTTACCCATTTTCAGATTGATAGAAGATTGAAGAAAAAAGATTGATGGAAGATTGACTGATAAATTTAAATATTTGTGAGGGCTTTTTGGGACATTAACCGCGGAGGTGGTGACTGTGAAGTCTGTTATTGTTTGGGTTGAAAATACAAACACAATGTCGTTACGTTAAGAAATCCTGTGTCATTGCGAAGGAGGTACGACTGAAGCATTCTGCTCTATCTCGAGAGATTGCTTCTCCCGATGAACCAGGATCCCAAAGACGATATCCTCATTAGCTTAACTTAACGACATTGATCTCAAATTAGCGGGGGGACATTCCTCAGAGTCCTCTTTCGAGTGACTCTGAGGGAGTGTAATACAATTTAAGGTTTCAGATGCAGTCTCAACAGGCGATTACGGAAGCGACCAACTGTCAACCATCCCAAAAAGCCATGCCGCTATTTCCTGTACTGATCAATGTACATTTGATCCAGCTCCTTAGAGTCCTTGTATTTTACCCTGAGATCAGCCAACCTTTTTGTCATATCTGTCACGACATCAGCATATTCAGGATCAGAGTAAACATTCCTCATTTCCTGCGGATCATTCTTGCGGTCGTATAATTCCCATTCATCCACATCATAATAGAAATGCGCCAGTTTGTAATCTTCCGTCACAATGCCATAATGTCTTTTTACCATATGCACCGATGGATATTCATAATAGTGATAATAGACTGCATCCCTGAAGTTTTTGACGTCTCCTTTAAACAATGGCACAAGACTCTCTCCCTGCATTTCCGATGGTGCGGCTAAGCCGGCTGCCTCCAGAAAAGTTTGGGCAAAATCCAGATTCTGCACCATTTGGGTATTGGTGCTGCCCGCTTTAATTACGCCAGGCCATCGCACCAGCAAAGGCGTTTTGAATGACTCATCGTAAATAAACCGCTTGTCAAACCAACCGTGCTCTCCAAGGTAAAACCCCTGATCGGAAGTATAAACAACGATGGTGTTTTCTGCCAGACCCGTTTGATCCAAATAATCCAGCACGCGGCCCACGCCTTCATCCACGGCAGCAATGCAACCAAGGTAATCCTGCATATATCGCTGGTATCGCCATCGCATTAGATCTTCTTTACTCATGTTGGGGTAATTCTTTTTAAACTCCTCATTGATCGGCCCATAAACTTCATCCCATTCCGCCCGTTGTGCCGGATTTAAAATCCCAACTTCCCGCTCAAATGCAGCCTTGTCCCATCCTGCAGTTTCGGGGATTCCCAACTCATCCATAAGCTCAGGATATATCTTTGAATCCCCAGCCCAGTTCATGTGCGCCAACAAGTTCATCTCTGCCTGCCTGGCCGCGCTTCCCCTGCCTTCATAATCATCAAAGAGCGTGGCCGGTTCAGGAAAAGTCTTTTTCGTAAACTCTTTATAGTGCCTTTGGGCAGGCAGCCATTCCCTGTGCGGGGCTTTATGCAAGTAGAAAAGTAAAAACGGTTTTTCTGCATCTCTCTCCTCTTCAAGCCAATCCAAAGTCATTTCAGTAATGATATCCGTTGTGTAACCATCGATTTGTATCTGACCTTCATATTTGGTATTGAAAATCGGATTGTAATACCTGCCCTGACCGGGCAGAATTTTGAACTGATCGAACCCTTTTGGGTTGTTGCCAAAATGTAACTTACCGAACATGGCAGTTTGATATCCATTTTCATGGAATATCTGCGGAAACGTAACATTGGTGGTATCAAAAGGAGAATGATTGTCGATTTTTCCATTCAGGTGACTGTGTTTGCCGGTCAGGATCACTGCCCTCGCGGGTGCGCAGATTGAGTTCGTCACACAGGCATTGGTAAATTTCATGCCCTCTGTGGCCAGCCGGTCAATCTGTGGTGTTTTTATAAGTTTGCCTGAATACGCACTTATTGCCTGGTAGGCATGATCATCAGACATCATGAAAATGATATTGGGCCTTGTTTTTTCCTTTTCTGTTTTTTTCGATGTGTTGCAGGCGAAAATATTTATGAGGGCAAGTAAGCCCAGAACTATTAAATTATTAATTCGAACCATTTTTAAAATATTCATTGTTTCAATTTTTTGGAAAGCTAAACCGTGAGCAAAAAGTATTTACAATATTAATAAAACGAAAACAGAATCGCCAATTTACCGGTAACTGAGAGATCATTCGGAAATTCGTGGCACTACATTTTCTTTGCTTTTCAATTTAAGTGTATCAATTCATTCCAAATGCTCAAAATATCATATTTTTGTGACGGTTAACCATAATTTTTTCACCTAAACCAAATGATTTTTATGAATGAACGAGACCTAAACAGCATCGTTACCAACATCATGCAGGTATCGCCGATTATGCGAATCATCAGGGTAAAACCGGATTCCTGGGAATTACCTGATTTTACGGCAGGACAATATATTTCTTTAGGTCTGCCCGCCTCGTTCCCGCGCATTGCTGATTCTACCATAGAAGAAAAGGCCTTCAAACCAGGGAAAATCATTCGACGGATGTATTCTATTGCCTCCTCATCCGTGCTTACCGAATATGTGGAATTTTACATCACCCTGGTACATTCCGGCGCACTGACACCCAGGTTGTTTAATCTCCAGGTTGGCGACCGCATCGAAATGGGCAGCAAGACCACCGGCATGTTTACATTAGAAGAAGTGCCTGAAGACCATAACATCGTGCTGGTAGCCACGGGCACCGGTGTTGCCCCCTACATCAGTATGTTGCGATCAAATGCATTGCAAAAAAGCAA
>CAYZWN010000242.1:0-6218 GCA_964482185.1 uncultured Roseivirgaceae bacterium | reverse complement strand
TAAAAAAACTAAAATCAGGATAGCAATCATCCTCCAGAATAATTCCCATCTCCACGTGCTCGAAAAACCAGGTGATGGCCTGGCTCACGGCTAATCCACAGCCGAGATTTTTATCGCGAAATAGTGTTTTCACCTCACAGTCCCAGTCGATCATACTTAAGACAATTTCCCTGGTCTTTTTGCATTTTTCATGGTCATCCGGGTGCGTGGCGCGCGGTCCGTCGGCAGCGATGTACAACTGCCTGGGCCGTACTTTCCTGATCTGCCCAAAGACCTGCTCCGTGAGGTCCGGTCTGTTGAATATCAGAAATAATACCGGGGTTTCGAATAATTCCATCCTGCTATAGATTGAAAGCTATGCAAAGATTAAATACCATTCGGAAATCTTTATCTGAAATCAGTGATAAATTATGGAGCATGCTACTAATCTTAAATATGTTAAAATGAATCTTTCGGAAGCTTCCAGGGAGAAAATTAAGTTAGTCCTGCTGATTTCAACATGGCTTTTAACTCATTTGTAGAAATATCCTCCCTGCTCGATTTATCATAAATGGTCAATAAAAAAATATTTGTTCCTTCCGTTGAAAAAATAATATCCTGATAGGTGATAACTCTTGCACCGCCGCTTTTTCCTTTATTTTTTGACTTTATCGCCATTCTGACTTTCCTAAGGCCCTTTCCTAAATCATCCCCAACAAAAGGGTCACTTTTTAGGACTTCTTCGAGTTCTTCCAAATCAGTTTGCAAGGAGCGATACTTCTTTTTCAGGATTTTAAAAGCTCGGGCAAACACTTCGGTAGGAATTACCCTAACACTCATCAAACATTTGTTTAAGTGTTTTGGCTTTCTTCTTTCCTGCTTTAATACCTTCAACTTCTTCGAGAGCTGTTTTTATATCCTTTATTATTTTTTCTTCTCCCTTCTCTTCATCGCTCTCCTCATGTATAAACTCATGCCTTTCTGCGATCTCTCTAAGCATTCTGATAATGCCTTTTGAATAGCTGTTTTTTTCTTTGATTGCAAATCTGACTATGGACATATCTGCTTATATTTTTAAATATATATATACACAAAGATACGCTAAACAGAATAAAATTTAAACTGTCGCACTTATATTCACAATGGAGATTACTTTAAAAAAGGAGTTCATTCGCCATTTCCCCACCCGCAATACGGGCAAAATTTAAACTCATCCTCCAGGAAGTTTTTGCAGACAGGGCATTTGCGCAGTTCCTCTGTCATGGGCTTTAAACTCTGCTGGTACGAGATGGCAAACTGTGCCGGTATTTCATCAATAAAAGAGGATTCATTGCCTTTTTCGGTAATCAGATATAGTTTTTCCATGGCCCTGGTCAGCGCTACATAAAATAATCGCCTTTCTTCTTCCATCAACAGGTCATGCCGCACCTTGCGCACCACACGAAAAATACGGTCGTCGAGCCAGATATCCGGAAAACCACCATATCCTTCTGTTAGCCCGATGATAAAAACCGCTTTGGCTTCCAGTCCTTTGCTCGCGTGGATGGTGCGCCCCATAGCCTGAATGCCATCCTGGTGCAACCTGCGGTAATACGGCTGGTACATCTTGCTGCGCCGGTAGAGTATCAGAATGTCGTCTCGCCCATAGCCGAGAACATGCAGCTTTTTACATTCATTTACCAAATACTCCACGCCGTCCTCATGCCCGGATGCAGCGTAAATGTTGATCTTACTCAGGGATTTCCTGGAAGCTTTGATATTCTTATCAATCCTGAATTTGTTCTTTTTAATCACCTCATTGCTCGCCCCGACTATGTTGGCAACGCTTCGGTAATTCATCTCCAGTTTAATGATGCTGGAATTTTTGAAATATTTTTCGAAGTTGATGATGTAGCCCACTTCTGATCCGCGAAATCCGTAAATGCTCTGCCAGTCATCGCCCACGCAGAATAATTGCGCTTTAGCTGAAAGCAACTGTTTGATCAGCAATACCTGCAGGCTGTTCACATCCTGGAATTCGTCCACCAGAATGTATTGGTATTTGTTCCTGAACTTACTCCTGATTTCCTTCTGGTTTTCCATCAGTTTCAGTACACGAAGGATCATGTCGTTGAAGTCGAGGTATGATTTATCCACACAGTAGGCATCGAACCCGTTGAGCAGCGGGTGAGCCAGCTTGTAAAAGTTGCGCACCCGCTCGTGCTGGTCATGCTGCGCCTTACGGCAAATGTCGGTATAAGACTTGTTTTCTACTTTGATCATATCCATCACCCTGATCACCTGCCTGATGAAATCACGGATATAATCGTGCAAGGCCCGGAATTCTTCTTCAAATGATAAGGCCACTTCCGGTGCATAGTGCCCTGTAATGCGTCCGCGGATGATGCGATCCAGGGCGCGGTTGAATAGCGCCGTGTCCTGCGTCATGGGCTCGAAGGTTTTCACGAGCGTTTTGCCGGCCTTTTTAAATTGCTGCTCTTTGTCGGGCATGTGTCCGCTTTTTTTGCTTACATGCTCCAGGTAAAGATCAGCTTGCGGAATATGGAAATCGGGGCGAAAATCGAAATCGGCGATATTGATGTCCGGCTCGTAGCTGTATGAAATATTGTGTCTGTACAGCCAGTCGGCAATGTCGCGCTCCGATTTGCTGCGCACCTTTTCGCCTTTTAACGTGGTGTAACGTTTATTTTCATTAAACTGGTTGAATCGTTGAAATTTCTCCTCAAAAATACGGTCAACAAAGTAGTCGAGGATAAACCGCTTCAGCATCAGCATATAATCGGGGTTATCGCACATCCCTATGAGGATTTTGTGCATCACTTCAAAAGGTGTTTCGGGCGCGGTAGATTGCACAAATTGCTCATCAACCTTTTTCTGATCGCCCAATACGCGGAATTTGTTGTCAAATTCGCCAACTCCATAATTGCGCAATATGGCGTAGGAGAGGCTGTGAAATGTGCGTACCGTAAGATTTTCTATCCATTTATATTGCGATGCATAACGTCGGCGTTGCAGGTCTTTCTCCCGTTCGCTGGTTTTTTTGTTTTGTATTATTTTTTCAAATCTGCCTGACTTATCGGCTGAAATGATCAGCCGGTCCAGCATTTCGTTTGCGGCATTTTTCGTAAAAGTTATCGCCAGGATGCTGCTGGATTTCACACCTTTTTCGTGCACCAGGTACATGATTTTTTGCAGCAGTGTTTTTGTTTTGCCCGCTCCGGCACCTGCAAGTACGAGCACCCTGCGGTCGTCTGAAAGCACTGCTTCTTTTTGACGGGCATTGAGGCCCCGTAATATTAACCGGCTATTTTCTGATGCCATGACAGAAATTCAGATGTGCATATTTTCTAAATCAGTTGGCAAATTACCAATACAGTTTTAATAAATTAAAATGAAATAGGCAGGTTTAATAGAGAATTACACCATTGTTTCGATTTTTAGCCTATTCCAGGATAAAAATCGAAAAACAGCCATATGGTTTAGGTATTATTAAGAGCAAAGTGGAGCAAAATCGCGAGAATACCATTTAAATACAGTGCATTTATTGATAAAATACCAATCCTTAAAATACTGGAGTGTACAATAATTCATTTTTACTAATTTTGACGCCTGAGCGGTGTAACTGACGTGGCGAAGCTGTGCCCGGTCGTGAAATCGGGAAAGTAAAAAGTTGAGAATAAAATATGTCGAAAATTATTGTTGATGCGCGGCGAAGCGCTTTCAGTCCCGATCTGAAGGAATTAAAAAACTACCGGGACTTATTTTATATTCTGGCATATAAAGACCTGCGGGTGCGCTATGCACAGACGTTTCTTGGCTTTTTTTGGGCGCTCCTGCAGCCCCTGGCTACATTGCTTATTTTTATATTGGTTTTTGGCATGGCGGTAAAGGTGGATACAGGCGACATTCCTTACCCGCTGTTTGCCATCAGCGGCATTTCGATGTGGGCCTACTTCGGCTTCGTGCTCAACCAGAGTGGCAACAGTATCATTGGCGCCCAGGAGATGATTAAAAAGATCTATTTTCCCAGACTGGTGATCCCGCTGAGCAAAGCAGTGGTGGGATTTGTGGATTTTGCTGTCGCCCTGCTGATGCTGGCCCTGCTGATGGTAGTTTATGGTTTTACGCCGTCTTCATCCATCATTTTTGCACCCCTTTTTATTATCCTGAATATCCTGGCGGCCTTGTCAGTTGGCATCTGGCTCAGCGCACTCACCATCCGGTATCGGGATTTCCAGCATGTCATTCCTTTTCTGGTGCAATTTGGCCTCTATGCCACGCCGGTAGCTTATCCTGCGCGACTGGTTCCGGAAAAATATCAGCTCATTTATAATCTGAACCCCATGGCCGGTGTGATACAGGGATTTCGCTGGAGTGTTTTTGGCGGCGACCCGCCGGATGTGTATTTCTACATTTCCATGACGGTGATTCTGGTGCTTTTCGTCAGCAGTCTGTTCTATTTCAAAAAGGTGGAGGATGTGATGGCGGATATTGTTTAATGGAAAAAAGACAAAATCGTTTTGTATATTGTTCTTGAAGATCCATTTAAGCAAAGAAGAAATGATTACTGATATCAACCAATTAAATCTAGATAGCTTTTATACCTATGCTGATTATCTTTCCTGGAGATTTATTGAAAGGGTAGAACTGATAAAGGGAAAAGTCTTCAAGATGTCTCCTGCACCCAGTGTATTACATCAGAAGATTTCCAGAGAACTATTGTCTGAAATTAGGAATAGCTTAAAAGGGAGAGCATGTCAGGTATTTCATGCGCCTTTTGATGTACGATTACCACTTAAGTCATTGGCAGATGAAGATGTGCATACTGTATTACAACCTGATATAACAGTGGTATGTGACGAAAGCAAACTGGATGAGAAGGGTTGCAATGGTGCACCGGATTTGGTAGTAGAGATCATCTCACCATCTTCTGCAAACAGAGACCTGCATGAAAAATATGACCAATACGAGGAAGCAGGCGTAAAGGAGTATTGGGTGGTTTATCCGGCAGAGGGCAGCATCAGTCAGTTTGTGCTGGATTCACATGGTAAGTACCTGGTAAAACGACCCTATACATTTATTGATGAAATAGAGTCTGTGGCCATTCCGGGGCTTGCGATTGCCTTAGATGATATATTCCCCAACAGTCTCCGGGAGCCTGAGGGAGAGTATGGAGAAAAGGTGAGGAGGTTATGATACCTGAGGAACAGGAATTATTTTTACCGCAAAGACGCAAAGACTTTCGCCAGGTACGCTAAGAAAAATAATGGTCATCAAAGTATGAACGAAAATGAAATTTCAAAAATCGTGTTTGATGCCGCCTTAAGAGTTCATCGCAGCTTAGGACCAGGTCTTTTGGAAAGTGCGTATGAAGAATGTCTATATTATGAGTTGCAGAAAAGTGGACTGAAGGTTGAAAAGGAAAAACCACTTCCATTAATATACGAAGAGGTGCGTCTTGAAATTGGATTTCGAGTCGATATAATCATTGAAAATAAGTTTATTATAGAAATAAAAGCCGTTGAAGCGCTGAATGATGTACATTTGGCACAAGTACTCACCTATTTGAAATTAAGTGGTTGCAAACTCGGAATGCTAATCAACTTCAATGTGAGTTTGATAAAAAATGGCATTAAAAGAGTGGTCAATGGATTATAGGTTTTACCGCAAGGAGCGCAAAGAATCCGCAAGGGTTGCAAAGAGGGAACAAAACATAGCGAACCTGGCGAATCCTTTTGCGATCTTGGCGGTTAAGAAAAAGATATGTCAGATATAGCAATAAGAGTAGAAGGGATAGGAAAGAAGTACCGGATAGGACAAAAGAAATCAGGCGAACTACGTGAAACGTTTACCCATTTTTGGGATGCGGTCACTGGTAAGCCCTCCTACACCAGGGCTTCGGAGGACAAGGAATTCTGGGCACTCAAAGACATTTCCTTTGAAGTAAAGCAAGGGGAAGCCGTAGGCGTCATTGGTAGAAATGGCGCAGGTAAAAGCACCCTCCTTAAAATCCTCAGCCGCATCACCAAGCCCACGACAGGCCGTTTCGAGATCAATGGACGGGTTTCATCCCTGCTCGAGGTCGGCACCGGATTCCACCCCGAACTCACCGGCCGGGAGAACATCTACCTGAACGGCACCATTCTCGGCATGAAGCGTCGTGAGATCAAATCCAAGTTCGATGAAATCGTCGCCTTCAGTGGAGTGGAAGAATTTATTGACACCCCGGTAAAGCACTA
>CAYZWN010000241.1:0-6253 GCA_964482185.1 uncultured Roseivirgaceae bacterium | reverse complement strand
GTAATTACCGCCGGAGGGTCCGCGGGGTATCAATCCACCATCATCGTACATCAGGAGCATCGAGTTGACGAAAGACTCCGTTACTTCGGGATAAACAAGGTGCCATAAGGTATTGACAGACCATTGCGCCCCCCAGAAAGCATCTGAATTGTGGTGATTGAATTTGGGCTTTCCGTTTTCATCAAGTGGTATCTGCCCTATACGTCTTTCCGGGCCCGTCATGTCGCAATATTTTCCATTGGCATCGCTGATGATTCTGCGGCCTTGCAGGGACTTCCACAGGTCTGTGTAGAAGCGCCGCTGCTCATCTTCCGTTCCTCCTTCGACCTCGATGCGGCTCAGCCGGCTGTTCCAATCGTCTCTGGACTCAAATACAATTTTATCAAAATCCCAGTGCGGAAGTTCGGCTTGCAGATTGAGCCTGGCCTGTTCGGTACTTACATATGAAATAGCTACTTTCATATGCCGCACTTCATTTTCTGCGGTGGCAAAACTGACGTAAGCACCTGTTGACGGTCCTTCAATCAGGTCATCAATCTCCATATTTTGTCCATCTTTCCATGCTGAGAATTTATCAAACGGTTTGTCAAATTGGGCCACAAAAAACACATGTACCGGTTTTGGCCTCCTTCGGGTCGGCGCCATAATGGCAAAGCCTTCCAGCTCGGTGTTACTGTTCATTTTCACATATCCGTACTGCGTATCTGAGGGCCCCAGGGTGGTTGAAAAATCAAACAGAATGTGACTTTGGTCAGATTCAGGGAAAGTGTATTTATGTAAACCTACCCTTGTGGTGGAAGTGAGTTCGGCCTTAATTCCATAGCTATCCAGAAACACCTGATGATAACCCGGGCGAACCACCTCATTGCTGTGGCTATAGGTTGAGCCGTAATGGTCAGGGCCGAGATGTCCTTTGCTTTCACCGGTTACAGGCAGCACCGGAATGCCGGAAAGCTGCCAGGCGTGAATATGGCTGAAGCAGCGAATGGTATCGACATGGTAGCGGTAGCCCGTTCCCCAGGTGCCTCCCACCGACATATCGGGGCTTAGGTTTACCATGCCAAACGGGCGACTGGCAGAACTAAAGAAAAACCACCGCGAATTGGCCGCATCAATGTGGGGATACACCAGATCAACCGGCTCTGGTTTTTGGACATCTCTGCTTTTTGTGGACTCAGCAAATGAAAGAAGATTTAAAAAGAATGTCAATAGGAGCAATAAAGGATATTTCATTAAAATAGAGCTATTCATACGGTTTGATTATTTAAAAATATTTGAACTGATGACCATCATTTAAGCGCTCTGAAGACTGCTCTTAAAATCAGGGAGTACTCTCATTTATAAACACCAATCCAAACGGTCTGATTCGGATAGTCGTGACCGGTTGTTCTATCTGGATGTCACACCACGGTGAACGGGTGTATGCTTCGTGTTGATACATTGCCATCGAAGCATTTTTCTCATCCAGTTTGCGCACCATGGTCTCTGATGCAATGCCGTCGATCTGCACTTCTATGGTTTGCCCGGTATAATTTGCCAACAGAAAAGTCTTCTTATCATTATGCTCCAATACCAGTCCTTCAAAAACATCAGGATGCGAGGAAGATGATTTTAAAACACGCCCGCTCTTGTGCCTTAGTACCTCCTGAAACACGTAATACATTGGAAAAACAGCCCTTTTATCAACAATAAAATGCCTGGGGTATTTGGTGCCGCTGTCACCCTGGATAATGCCTCTTTCACCAATAGTTTCGAAATAGGTTACTGCTCCAACACCAGCTTCGATAAGGTATTTTAACGAGCCCAGCGCCCAACCGGCACCAAAAAGCGACATTTGCCGCACATCCACTTTGCTGGGCAGTTCCTTTTCAGCGACAGTGTGCACAGAAGTGGTCGCGGGATTGATCTGCATTTTGAAAGTGACGCGGCTGATATAAACAGATTTATTTCCGGCCCAGACTTTGGCTGATTTTACGGTATCGCGGAGTCCGTTCAGATTTTCAACCAGGGTCTGGTTATCAAAAGCATGCACCTGAGGATTTACCGAATATGTAATAAAATCGACCTCCTCGCTCAATACCCTGTTTCGGTTGATCTGCGCATAGAATCCCGGTGTGCCGGCACCGATTTTTGTCCCCGGAAATGCCTGGCGTATCTCGGCAGCGACATTGCTTATGAGCACATCGGTGGTGACCACCTCACCTTTTTGCATCACCATCAGCGCTTTTATTCTGCCCCGGCTTTTACCGATCACTTTCGCAAGCTGATTTACCTCAATTTCATAATTATCAGAAAAATATGCCTTTAAATATACTTCAAGGCCCATGGCTTCTGCTTCTTCCATGGCATTATTTAGTTCAGAAACCCATGAACTCTCAAAAGTTACAGGAATTTCATAATAATCGAAATCTGCCGCTTTGATGAGTGCTATTTCCGCATCCGAAAGTATCGGGTTGGAATCGGGCTCCCCGATACCAATATCCGGAAAGGCAAATTTTTTATCTTGCCCGTAATGCAACTGATATGGATTTTCAACCTTATTTTCCGATTCCGGTGTGCCGTCAATGCTCAACACCACCTTCTGCCTGATCGTGTCGCCTTTTTCCAGGGTATAGGGAAAGGGCAGTTCAAGTGGCCTGCAATACGTTTTGAAGGTGTCGTCAGTCCAGTTGCGCTGGTCTTCCATTTCGAATACCTCTCCCACAAACTGCAGATTGGCGCTGAAATCTTTGTTGATTTTCCAACTCATTGCCGCAATTCTTTTCATCGGTTGGTGCGGACTGATATGTTCAGGGAAACTCAAAACCTGCTTTTTGCCATTTACATGCGTCACAGTGCATGGATTTCCGGCACATCCGGTTATGGGGTGCAACACACAAAAACCTGTGCGGTTGGTTCTGAATTCCGACAACACTTCTCCGACAAATTCAAATGTAATCCGCCCCCATGATTCGCCCGTGATGGTTACATTGGCAAGTAAGTGTATCAACCCTTCCTTAAACAAACTCCGGTAGCTGATTTTGAATCCATCCTTTTGCTCCTCGATGCGTTCTTCACCGATAACAGGTATGATAGTGGCCCAGTTATGATCGCGTAACGCGATATAGATCATCCTTAGAATTTCATGATCTCCGACAGTTATTTTTCTTAATTTTCCATTTTGATAAATGACATTAAGCGGGCCCGCATGAAGCAACTTGCTTTTTTCCGGAGACGTCTCTTTTCCATACCACAATAGCTCTTTTGGCACTTCGATCATAGGTGCGATTTGTTTTGCCCAAGCGAAATTCGCAATGAAAAATTTCTTTACCTAAAAAAACAGCTGCAATTATTGAGATTCTACCAGCAAAACCCAGTCATTCGCCCGCGACTCATCTGCCGGAGGGTCAAAGTGCACTGCACTGCCTTTTTCGATATCAGGCAATGGTATATAGGTATTGTTTCTTGGATTAAACCATCGGGCACTTAACTTTTCCGACTTCATCAAATCCAGATCAACAGAAAAATTTGCTCCATAAGGCGAATAGGCGACCAGCAAAGAACCATCCGCAGCCATTGCGGCAAGCACCTCCCTGCCATTGGTATTTGGACCTTTCTTTATCAGTCCTGATTTTGGTTCGAGGCTTTGCCATGGTATTTTTTCGAAAAAAATGCGCATATATCCGGCCTGAAAAGCTCCCGGATAATCCAGCGATTGTTGCCATGGAGTTCTGGCAACTGAAACAGGCTCCCTGCCCGGTTGCCACATTTGCCAGATATTGTGGTTGCCATAGGTGTGACCGCAGGCTCCTGTGAGCATCGACCACCAGCCCGCCCGGCGGCTATCAAATTCATCGAACCACCCGTTTTCTCCCCGCCAGTTGATGGGGTGGTCTTCATAGCATGGTTCGCCATCCAGCACCGGCTTGGTGGTTGGTAAATTATAAATGTGTGAAGTGATTTTGTAGTTCTGATTGTTTGCTTCCCCATGGCCGGACTGAAACATATTCAGGTCGAGCCATTCGTCGTTGTGAAACCACATAGCGGAATTGCTGCCTCCCATCGGGTGATAGGTAATCAATTGGGTTTTGCCAACCATTTCCCTGATGCCTTTGGCCATCCCGCGGATGATGGCCATATGCCCTTCACCATTCGGGTTTCTATCGCCGCCAAGAATCCAGACGATTTTATTTTTCTTGTAGCGGTTTCCGATGAATTTGCCGTATTCGTAAGCATTTTCCGCATTAAATATCACCGGACCAACACCCCACTGCCGGTTGAATTTATCTCCCCAGGTTGGCAGCATGCCCACAAACATACCGAGCTCATTGGCCTTATTTACAATATAATCAACATGCTGAAAGTATGCTTCATTGGGTTTAGTGGGATCCATGCCCTGCAGCGGCAAATCGCCATAGGCATTGGGCGTCTGGATGCCATCGAGTTCGGCAAGCACGACAGCCTGGATTACGTTGAAGCCCTTCTCCGACCTGTTTTGTAAATACATGTCTGCCTCCTCCCGATTGAGCCGGTGAAACAATTCCCAGGCCGTATCACCCAGCCAGAAGAATGGCTTTCCATCAGTGGTGAGAATATGCCTCTTGTCCTGACTGATTTTAAGCTGCTGGGCTGATGATTCCAGGTAAAAAAATTGGCTTAAAGCCAGTATTAAAATCAAAGTCTTCATTTTACAATTATTCACTATTACCTCATTTATTATTGGTACCAAACTGAAAACAGACTGCTTCAATAATCCTACGCCGAATATCCTTATCAGTAATTTTGCCATAGTGTTTCGATAAGCGTTTTTTATCAATCGTTCTTATTTGATGACATAAGGCAATTGAGTCATTTTGAAGACCAAAAAAACCACCAGGAAGAATGCTTCATTAGGATAAATTGTTCTTTCAGGTTTGAGGGAAGTGATAGGGATGATGTCAACGATGTTTAATATCTCATTTAAGTCATCTTCGCTGATTATCAAAACAGGCCTGGATTTGCCTTGTTCCGAGCCAATCACAGGATCAAGATTTGCCCTCCAAATGCTCCATTTCCTGTACCTCATGATAACTCATTATCTGAAGCCTCAAAATCATTTGTGATTTCATTTATATCACTAATGAATAAAGGATCTTTAGCTGCCTTCTTCAACATTTCAATTTTTTCAAGTCTCGATTCCTCTACATCTTCGATGAATACCCGAACTTTTTTCTTTGATCTGAATCGCTCCGGTAACTTGATTATCAATCGGTTATTTTCCTGGATATCATATGTTTTTTCGTATGTCATTTTTTATAACTATATAATCTTATAAAACTCTTATGACGACTACCTAACGGATGTTACTTTAAGCTTCAAACGATCTTTCTCTGGCTTTAACTTAATTTTATTCTCACAAGATCATTTTTGAATCTACCAATTCTACTATAATAGTGTGAAATTAATCAAATTTCTTGTTTCTCTTTCTAATATTGATCGTGAGTTTATTCCAGAGTTGACAAAATAGGTCGCCCCGGCACCCCTTCAAACGACATTTTCACCTGCCGGATGGTACCGTCTTCATTGAACTCCAGCGGATCGATGCAGGTGACCCGGTGATCCCTTCCCTCATTGGGAATGGGCCTGCGATGATAAATGATATACCATAGATCCGTACCCGGCACGCTGATCACGGAATGATGGCCGGCACCGGTGGCAATATCCGGATCGGACTGCAGAATGGGGCCAATCCTTTCATAAGGCCCGGTCGCTTTGTCGGCCATGGCATACGCCACCCTGTAAGAATCATCTCCCCAGTTGCCTTCAGACCACATGAAATAATATTTTCCATTTCTAAGAAACATAAAGGGCCCTTCCACGTACCCCTCGGGCGTAATTTCCCGGAAAAGTTCGCCATTTTCCCAGGGAATAAAACCGGTAAAATCATCCTTGAGTTTCCCAAGGTTGCAATGTCTCCATCCGCCGTAAAACATATAATGCGTTCCATCAGTATCCCTGAAAACAAACTGATCGATGGGCTGGGCGTCATTATAAAATTCACCAATAAGCGGTTTTCCGAGATAATCCTCGTACGGTCCGCCGGGGTGATCAGCAACTGCCACCCCTATGCCTCCGGAATGGCTCAGCGTATCTTCACTATTCCAGTATGGGCCGCCGGGTCTCTGAATATCATTGGCGCCAAAGAACAGAAAGTACCTGCCATCATTTTCAATAATCGAAGGCGCCCACATGGCTTTGTGCGCCCAGCTTATCCTGGCCGTATCCAGGATTTTTT
>CAYZWN010000240.1:0-6254 GCA_964482185.1 uncultured Roseivirgaceae bacterium | reverse complement strand
CTCCTTCGCGTAAACGCTTCGGTAGAGCGAAGCTGCTCCTTCGCGTAAACGCTTCAGTAGAGCGAAGCTGCTCCTTCGCGTAAACGCTTCGGTAGAGCGAAGCTGCTCCTTCGCGTAAACGCTTCGGTAGAGCGAAGCGGGCAAATGTGTAAAACGACCAGTTCGGGATCATTGTCAACAATCAGAATCAGTTTTGGAATTCCTCAAAATTGGGTAGCCACATTTTCCGTGATCGGGATTAACCCTGCACGTAATAGATTCATTAACTGTCAATTAATAAACCAGCCACACAGCATTGGCTTTTTGTAATGAATAATCCGGGTTAGTATTTTTTCCACGGTGAACTATCCTGAGATTATTGCTCAACAGATTGAGTATATTCTTAATAATCCTGTCGAGGCAGGATATGTAATAAATCCTGAATCATGGTATTATAGCCGTGCTTGCACGGTTTTGCCATTAAAAGTACCGGGGAAGATTATTTTAAACGGGCTTTACTTTAACAACTTACAAGTATTCAGCAACATAAGCTGATATTTTTTTGATTTTGTTGCTACAATTGTTTTTCTAAGTCTGTTTTTTTCATATTGAAAAGTTTTAAAACCCGTTTCAATAAACTAGCAATTCATACTGCCTTTTTATAAACATGGCAGGCTAAAGCCTTTTACCATGATGGATTTTCAAAATACTTCTTAATTTTGGCTTGGTAAATGCCCTATGCTTTTGATTGCTAACCAAAACAGATGAGTGAAAACTTAAAAAATATGCTCCTTTCGCTGGCTCCTTTTACAGAACAGGAGCTTGAAGAAGCGTTCACTTTTTTTAAACCCGAGCTTATTCGTAAAAATAAATTTTTCAGTAGAGCAGGTGGTTTTTCTGATCGGATAGGTTTTGTTGAAAGTGGGCTGCTAAGATCGTTTCACACCATTAAAGAAAAAGAAACCACCACCTTTTTTTTACCCTCCGGATCGATAGCGGCCGCCTTGCGAAGTTTTGTGCAGATGAAACCGGCCATTGAAAACATTCAGGCTATTATTGATTCTGAACTTATTGTGATAAACCGGAAGAACCTTTTTAGGTTATACGAAGCCAACTGGAAATGGCAACAGGTTGGACGAGTAATAATCGAAAACGCTTACATCGACATGGAAGAACGTTCTATTGCGTTTCAAAGCATGTCAGCCCAGGAACGTTACATAAAATTACTTCAACAATCTCCCAGTATTATAAAGTACGTTCCATTGCACCACATCGCCTCTTTTTTAGGTATCACTCCTGAAACTCTTAGTCGCATTCGCAGCCAGAAATAATTCCACTGTAAAACCATATTTAATTCCTTAATAACCTCCTGCACGTCCTTTACCGATCGGCTATTTCTTGATATTTATCAAAATCACAAATCTATATTTCTTCTATTTTTGACAAATCAATTTTTAAAGCATGTCGTATTGTTTACTAAGAGCCGGCATTAACCTATATGCCGTTTTAAAAAACCTGGAAGACCTGGTTGTCCTGGACGAGGAAAGCCGGAATCTTGTGGAAAGCAAATCTCAATCCATTCAATTTTTGGTCAGAAAAGGACCCAAAGCCTGGGTGAAGTTTGTTAACGGAACCTGCAGCGTAGGTAAGGGGAAAATAAAAAATCCGAATCTGATTTTGTGGTTTACCTCGCCCGGGCATTTAAACAAAATGTTCGATGGTAAGGCTAATCCTATTCCTTTAAAAGGCTTTACCAGGATTGGGTTTTTAAAAAACGAATTTACCCGTATAACCAAGCGGCTGGAGTATTATTTAAAACCAGAAGAAGTTGAGGCTCCTTCCGAAGAATACATTAAAATAAACACGCGGTTTACGTTAACTGTTGCTTGTTTTTCCTTATCAGAAATTGCGAAATACGATGAGAAAGCCAGAATAACGGCAAGCAATATACCTGACGGTAAAATTCAATTAACTGTTTTGCCTGAAGGCCCATCTGTTTATTTGCAAGTAAAAGATGGTGCTATTGCCGCATTTAAGGGAACAACAGAAAATCCTTCTGCTGTAATGGAAATGAAAGATGTTCGTATAGCCAATGATTTTTTAAACGGGAAATTGAATCCGTTTAAGGCCATTGCCAGTGGTGAAGTAATGATAAAAGGACAAACTCCAATGTTAGATAATCTTAGCCTTATTTTAGATAAAGTATCAAGGTATATCTCCTAAACAAGCAGAATTTGAAAACATACACGTATAAAAAATCACAGGAATTATTTAACAAAGCCGCTGATATTATTCCTTGCGGCATATATGGCCATTTTAGTCCTGCTCCGCTTATTCCCGTAACAGACTATCCCTTTTACGTTGAAAAAGCAAAAGGATCGAAATTTTGGGATGTTGACGGTAACGAGTTTATTGATTATATGTGTGCCTATGGTCCCATGATTTTGGGTTATAACAACGATAAAATTGATGCAGCTGCCGCCGCGCAACGCGAAAAAGTAAATTGTGGCCCGGCTCCTGGCAAAGTAATGGTTGATTTGGCACAGGAATTTGTTGATACAGTTGACATTGCCGACTGGGCCTTTTTTGCTAAGAATGGTGCCGACATGACCCTTTTTGCATTAATGGTTGCGCGAGCTAAAACCGGTAGAGACAAAATTATTCGGATGAAAGGTGGCTACCACGGTACCGCACCCTGGTCCCAATCGCCCGATCATCATGGCATTACATTTGGAGATAGCCGCAACATTGTAATAGGCGAATGGAATAATTACGAAGCTTTGGAGAAATATATCTTCGAGCACAAAGGCGAAGTTGCAGGAATTATTTCAACGCCATACCATCATCCGAATTTTGCTGACAACGAATTGCCCAAAGAAGGTTACTGGAAAAAAGTAGAAACATTATGTAAAAATGAAGGCGTGGTGCTGATTCTCGATTCGGTGCGCACCGGTTTTCGATTGGATTACGGAGGCTCAAACGATTATTTTGGTTTTAAACCTGATCTGATTGCATTCTGCAAAGCCATTGCCAACGGTTACCCCATTTCAGCGCTGGTGGGAACTAAAGATATGATGGACGCAGCGAGCAATGTTTTTCATACCGGAAGTTTCTGGTATCAGGCCGAACCAATGGCTGCATCACTGGCCACAATCCGTGAATTAAAAGCCACTAAGGCAGTGGAAAAGATGTTTGACATAGGTACACAACTTGGTGAAGGTCTGGTCGAACTGGCCAAAGACCACGGGTACAATTTGAAATGGTCGGGGCACCCAGCTATGCCATACTTTCGTATTACCGACGATCCGAACCTGATGCTGCACCAAAAATGGTGTGGCGAGTGCACCAAACGGGGTGCGTATTTTACTTCGCATCACAACTGGTTTGTTTCGGCAGTCCACACCGATGAGGACATAAAACAAACCCTTATGATTGCTGATGAAGCATTTAAAGCTTTAAAAAACAGCAAATAGAAATTCATACGAATTGAATCAAATACGATAAAATGCTACAAAAAGACGAATACAACAAATTACTGAACACAAGCCGCAAGATAAGGCATGCAATAATTGATACTACCATGAAAGCTGGCGGAGCGCATATTGGAGGTGGTATGAGTATGATCGATATTTTGGTTTCGCTGTTTTTTAAGCACATGAACATAGATCCAAAAGATCCGGAGAATCCCGATCGCGACCGTTTTGTATTGAGCAAAGGCCATGCAGCCATTGGATATATCCCCACCCTTGCCGAACGTGGTTTTTTCGACAAAGAATTGCTGGCTACTTTTAATAAATTTAAATCGCCGTTTGGGATGCACCCCGACAGCCTGAAAATTGTAGGTTGCGATGCATCAACCGGTTCCCTTGGGCACGGTTTACCAATGGCCTTAGGAATGGCTCTCGGAGCCCGCATTCAAAACAAAAATTTTAATACCTTTTGTGTGGTGGGTGATGGCGAACTAAACGAAGGCTCTAATTGGGAAGCAGCCATGGCAGCAGCACATTATAAAGTTGATAATTTAATGGTATTTGTTGACCGCAACAAACACATGATTGATGGGCCCGTTGCAGCTATTATGAACCTTGAACCGCTTGCAGATAAATGGAAAGCTTTTGGCTGGGAAACACTGGAGATTGATGGACATAATTTACACGAAATATCCTCAGCCATCGATACGGCAAAATCAATAAAAGGTAAACCAGTGGTGGCAATTGCTAATACAATAAAAGGCAAAGGGGTTGATTTTATGGAGGACCAGACCAAGTGGCATTACGGTGCCATCGACTCGGATATGGGAGAGCGGGCTCATATTTCCATCGATAAGATGTTTAATGAATTAGAAATGAAGAATTAATGCAAGATTGGGGGTCATATAGTATTTATGGTCTGGCTAAAAAAAAATAAAAAATAAGATAATGAGTAAAGAAGTAACCGGAACAACCTGGAATGTTTACGATGCAAATAAACTCACTCAAGCTGAAATTTACGGAGAAGTATTGTGCGAACTGGGTGAAAAATACAACAATATTGTTGGAATCACTGCTGATCTGGCGAAGTCAACAAAAATCGGATTGTTTCAGGAAAAGTTTCCTGAACGCTTTATAAATGTTGGAATAGCAGAACAAAATATGTTTGGCATAGCTGCAGGAATGGCCAAAACAGGTTTATTACCTTTTGTTTCTACAATGGCAGCATTTGCATCAATGCGCGCTGCAGAGCAGGTCCGCACAGATATCTGTTACCAAAACCTGAATGTTAAAATTATTGCAACACACGGCGGAGTTTCGTTTGCTTCGGCAGGCACCACGCACCATGCCACTGAGGACCTTTCAATTATGCGCTCTTTTGCCAATTTAACGGTAATCGTTCCGGCCGATGGCATTGAAACAGCCAAGGCTGTTCGGGCTGCTGCCGGGCACCAGGGACCAGTTTATATTCGCATTGGACGCGGATTTGAACCCACCTATTACCAGGACGAAAACTACGACTTTGAGATTGGCAAAGCAGTTGAAATACGCGACGGAACCGACATAACCATTATTGCATGTGGCATTACTGTTTTACAAGCAGCCGAAGCAGCTGATTTTTTAGCGGCTAACGATGGTCTGAGTGTTCGCGTAATTAACATGCACAGCATAAAACCTATAGATGAAGAGGCCATTATCAAAGCTGTTATTGAAACACGCCGGATTCTCACTGTTGAAGAACACAACGTGGTGGGAGGTTTGGGAACTGCTGTTGCCGATGTAATTGCCGCCAGCGGAAAGGGTTGTGCATTTACCAAAGTTGGCATCCCCGACTGTTATGCTGAAATTGGATATCCGGAAGATTTATATGCTCATTATCAACTCGACTCGAGTGGAATAATCGACAAGGTACGTGAGATTATGGGAAAAGATTTTGAAGAAGATGAAAACTGGGATGACGAAGTTTAAAACCAGGGAGTTATGACAGATCAAAAAGATTTACTTGCCACCGAATTATATATAAAAGCTGTTTTCCCGGTGCTTAAGATATTGTTAGCCGACGATCCAAAAACAAAAATAAACTTCGAGAACATTCAGGCTGATGTAGTCATACGTGCCAAACACAATAGTACCTTTTTAGGAGCCAAACTGCATTTTGAAACGGGCAGCTTAACAATTTCCGAAGACGATTTAACAGCGGGAGATTTGGTTTTCACCTTTTCAAATATAAAAAAAATGAATACCTTTTTGGCAGGAGGTACTGCCCTGCCTTCCATTAAAGGTTTTTTTAAAATAAAACTTCTGGTCCGGTTTGTATCCTTGTTGTTAATGCTAAAATTAATGATGCCCAATGTGCGACCTAAAAAAGAACTTCAAAAATATTTAAAGGTAAAAATGGCCTTGTACATGGTTAGCACTGCATTAAGCAAACTCAACAAAAGCGGCGATAAAGAAATGAATGAATGGACAAGTCGCCAACCCGACCGCATTTATCAGTTGTCGGTTGAAGGAACCGACATTGCTGCCTATTTAAGAGTGAAAGCTGGCAAAACAAAAGCAGGCCGCAGTATGTATACCCGCAAAAGACCTTTTGTACATATGCGTTTTAATGGTATAGATGGTGCATTAAAGGTCCTTTTAAAAGATGTCGAATTCGTGGAAGCCGTTGATAAGCATTTTATCTTTATTGAAGGCTCCCCGGAATATGCCGCAAATATTAATGACTTCATGATGCGCATTCAATCCTTAACCACTTAATTCTACTTTACGAAGTTAAGTTACATATCTTCTATCGATATCATATTG
>CAYZWN010000239.1:0-6304 GCA_964482185.1 uncultured Roseivirgaceae bacterium | reverse complement strand
CAGGATTGTTTGTTTACCATGACTCAACAGGTGATAGCCCCGGTCTTACCGGACAAACAGGACGATATCCGTTCCTGACTCTCAAAAGGCTAAAGTCAGTCCTTTAAAGGCCTGAAGCGCAGGAATGATTCGTGCATTACTCTTATGATATCCCTGGGATCATTCCGATCCATTCGTGGGTTTAAGCCATTAAAAAATATAACAAAATCGTTGTACTCATCGTCGCTGATGTCATACATATAACGGAATACCTGGAAGACGGAATCTGACGAAACAGTCTGAATATATATCCTGTCTTGTCCGGTATTCTGATAAATCTTCAATAATTTTCTCTTTTCCTTCGCCTCCTTTCCCCACCTCGATAGCGGACCATAATCCAGGCTACCCGCCGGTGTTTCCAAATCAGGATGCTCTGCCGGAGGCCTGTATTTATAAATTTGATATGGATTGGTCGGACTATTCCTGTATAGATGACTTATATCCGGGGCACCTTGAATGGTAATGCCCGGTAATTCAATGGCGCCGGCATCCATCCTGATCACAAGATCGACTGGAGACTCACGAAAAAATGCCATTGGAATAATCTGCCGCTCATAGCCAACATATGTTACCACCAGGGTGTCGTTTGGTGCTACTACCAATTCAAATTTTCCTTTTTCATTTGTGGTGGTACCTGCGTGAATCACCTTGGCAAAAATATGAACTCCTACCAGGTACTGATCGTTTTCAGAATCGGTTATAATGCCTCTGACCAGTTTTCGCTGGGTTTGTTGTGATTTTGCCTGTTCGGGGCAAAACCAAAACAAAAAAAGGAAGATCATTCCCAAATAATATTTTTTAAATGGATTCAAGCTAATATTTAGTAACTGAAGCAAAACTCGTCAAGCTGTTGGATTTACAAACACTGATGGTGTTAAAATATGTTAAAATACCGTAAAGGCCTCTTAATATATGTATAACAACGCCGGCTAGCCTGAAATGATTAGTTGAAAATTGTTTTTAGATATGTTGATATTCTAAAAAAAGGATATCCAGCCAGGCGTCAGCGACGTCTTATGCTTTTATTTTACATTGAAGCAACGCATGCCCTGGCGCATTTTATGCCATCGATCGCGGCAGAGACAATGCCTCCTGCATAGCCGGCGCCTTCTCCGCATGGGTACAGTCCTTTTACTTGGGGGTGCTCAAGCGAAACCGGATCTCTGGGAATTCGCACCGGTGAAGAGGTTCTGGATTCTGGCGCATGAACAACCGCTTCATTGGTCAGGTATCCTTTCATCGCTTTGCCGAAGAGCTTAAAACCATGCTTCAGACTGGAATAAATGAAATCCGGAAGCACACTTGCCAATTCTACAGAAGTGATCCCCGGCTTGTAAGATGTAATGGGCAAATCACCTGACTGGCGATTTTTCATAAAATCCATTAGTCTTTGCGCCGGAACTTTCTGACTCCTTCCCCCCTCATGCCAGGCCCGCTGCTCCACAGATCGCTGAAACTCCATAGCTGCCAATGGACCTGAAGTTGAATATTTTTTAAAATCATCCATACACAATTCTACAACAATACCTGAATTAGCTGTTGCCTGATCCCGCTTTGAAGGCGACCATCCATTGGTTACTACCTCGCCCGGGCTGGTGGCGCAGGGCGCAATGATGCCGCCGGGACACATGCAAAACGAATATACACCGCGACCATTTACCTGCCTGACAATTGTGTATGGTGCAGGTGGTAAAAATGCCCCCCGTTCCGGACAATGATATTGTATGCTGTCGATCAGGGATTGCTGATGCTCTACCCTGACTCCAAGTGCAAACGGTTTGGCCTCTATGTGAATTTTCTTTTTGTGCAGCAATTCGTATACATCCCGCGCTGAATGGCCTGTCGCCAGAATCAATTTTTTCGATTTGAATTTTTCACCGGCTTGCGTAATCACTCCATGCATTGAAGATGACTCAATCAATAAGTCCGTAACGCGTGTATTGAAATGAATAACACCTCCATGCTGCAAGATGTATTCCCTGATTTCTTCTACTACACCTGGTAATTTATTGGTACCGATATGTGGATGCGCGTCAACAAGTATTTCCCTGCTCGCCCCAAAAGCCACTAAAAGATTTAAAATAGCGCTCACGTCACCGCGCTTTTTCGACCTTGTGTAAAGTTTACCATCAGAATAGGTCCCCGCTCCACCTTCGCCAAAACAATAATTTGAGTCCTCGTTCACAATATGATCAATATTGATCGCACGAAGATCACGCCTCCGGGCACGCACATCCTTACCCCTTTCAAGAATAACAGGCTTTTTCCCAAGCACAATGCACTCCAAGGCAGCAAACAAGCCGGCCGGTCCGGAGCCAATGATGAGCACTTCTTCTTTTCTGCTCACCTCACCGGCCTGGGGTTTATTAATTTGAAGTGCTTCAAAATCCTCATCCAGATAAACCTGAACTCTTAAATTTACCTTCACCGGACTTTTACGGGCGTCTATCGAACGGTGGAGGACTTCAATATGTCTGATGCGCTCCGCATTAATACCAAATTTTTTTGAAATCAATCCGGCCAGTTCGTCTGGTTTTCCTGCCACTTCAGGAAATGTATGCAATTCGAAAGTTTTCAACATTTGCTTTTTGCATTCTAGAGATGAGCGCCAAAACACGTTCCGATATCCAGGGCCCGGGCTATCAGTTTATGATCAGGAGGCACGATTTTCAATTTTCCGGCAGTTTCTTCCAATGGTATGCTTGTGACGTGACTGTTTTGCAATGCGACCATTTGCCCGAAGTTGCCCTCGGCTATCAGATGTGCCGCGTAGGAACCAAAACGTGTAGCCAATATACGATCAAATGGCGATGGTGTGCCTCCTCGCTGAATGTAACCTAACACCGTTTCTCTCATTTGCTCTTCGACCATGCTGCTGAGTTTGGTTGCAATGTAATGACCGGCGGTCATGCCCTTTTTAGTCTCGATGCCCTCTGCAACAACGATGATTGAAGAAGCTTTCTTCTTTTTATTCCGATCAAGCAAATACTCCGAAATCATATTCAGATCATAAGGAATTTCCGGAATCAAAATCACATCGCCGCCGCCGGCAATGCCTGCATACAAAGTCAACCAACCCGCGTGATGTCCCATCAATTCAATGATCATTACCCGCTTATGGGCATTAGCGGTGGTATGCAGCCTGTCAATGGCTTCGGTGGCAATTTGTACTGCTGAATTAAAGCCAAAAGTTTCTTCGGTTCCATACACATCGTTATCGATTGTTTTTGGCATTCCGATAACATTTAAACCATAATCAGCAAGTTTCCAGGCAGTTTTTTGAGTTCCGTTTCCACCGATACACACCAGGCAATCGAGCCCGATTTTGTCATAATTTTCTTTGATGAGCGCCGGTTTATCTATTTCATCCATAAAGTCTTTCGACTTCTTAAAAGGCTTTTCACGTGAAGTGCCAAGGATTGTGCCGCCAAGGGTCAAAATGCCTGACAGGTCGCTTTCGGTCAGTTCGCGATAATCATTTTCCAGGAGACCTAAAAAACCTGATGATATGCCATACACCTTAGCATTGTATTTCAGAAGTAATGTTTTACCCACGCCCCGTATGGCTGCATTGAGGCCGGGACAATCGCCACCGGCGGTTAGAATTCCAACTTTCATATATTCTTTTCTTTCAATGTTAATTTTATAAATCCGCGTCAAATATTGCCAAATGATATCTAATACATGCAATAAATTTACATGAATATCAGGGCAACAAAGGTTGATTTGAAATTTAATTATCCGACTACGATAAACAATCCATCCATTCAGCGCTAAAATTTTTAATCAAGTTTTAATACTTTAGCGCACATGGATCTTTATGACGTCATCATCGTTGGAGCCGGGCCATGTGGATTGGCCTGCGGAATTGAAGCAAAACTACAAAATCTTGATTACCTCATTGTTGATAAAGGTAATATTACAGAGTCGATACGGCGGTATCCGGTAAATATGTTGTTTTTCTCAACATCCGAAAACATTGAAATCGGAAATGTACCGTTTGTTTCGATGGGTACCAGGCCAACAAGGTCAGAGGCTTTGAAGTATTACCGGAAGGTGGTGAACCACTTTGATCTGGAAATGAAACTTTTCACCAGAATTCATGATATCAGGAAAGATGGGAAGGTATTTTCTCTCTTTACTGCCGGTGAAAAATTAAGGGCAAAAAAGGTAATCATCGCGACAGGGTACTATGACGTGCCCAGATACCTCGATATCCCAGGCGAAACTTTGCCGCACGTTTCCCATTACTACGATGAAGCTTTTCGATATTCCAAAATGAAAACCGTAGTGGTAGGCGGCGCGAACTCAGCAATTGAAACCGCCCTGGATTTATACAGAAATGATTCGGATGTGACCATCGTGCACCTTTTTGAGACCCTTGATCAAAGAGCCAAATACTGGATCGTTCCGGATCTGGAAAACAGGATTAAGAAAAATGAGGTAAAGGCTTTCTTCCGACACAAGGTGATCGAAATCGATGAAAAATTTATTCAAATACAAAATCTTGACTCCGGAAAAATCACCAAAATAGACGCTGACTTTGTATTTCTAATGACCGGCTACCGACCGGACGCGCACTTTTTAGAAAAAATTGGCATCACGCTGCAAGGCGAACACCTTATTCCCAGGCTTAACGCTGAAACATTTGAGACAAATATCGAAGGCATCTATATGGCCGGATCAATAATTGGAGGAGAAGAAACCGCAAAGGTATTCATCGAAAACGGAAGATTGCACGGCAAACCAATCATTGAAGACATTCTAAAGAAAATATAGTGCCCGGTTAGATTTTTTTAGTGCAGAAGACAAACCGTTATTGAAAGTATCTAAAAAAGTAATGACCGGTTGAATAAACGGATGTGCTTGCAAAGTCAGCACAAGATCAGTACTCCATATTGCCCTCAGTAAACCATTTTGAATATTTGATGTAATTTTTTGCCGTGCGTTCAAAGACCGGCTTAAGTTCCTCACCAACAGGTTTTATCTTTTTTGCTGGAGTCCCAGCATAGATATATCCGGATTCCACCACAGTTCCTGCCAGCACAATCGCGCCCGCTGCTACAATTGCACCACTTTGCACAACAGCATCATCCATCACAACAGCATTCATCCCGATCAGCACATTGTCTTCAATGGTACAGCCATGCACTACCGCATTATGCGCAATGGACACATTATTTCCGATTACCACTTTTGCTTTTTTGTACGTGCAGTGAATTACGGCGCCATCCTGGATATTGGTATTATTTCCAATCGTGATGGAGTGCACATCGCCTCTCACCACCGCATTGAACCAGACACTGCAGTTCTCACCCATGATCACCTCCCCTACTATTGTGGCGTTTTCGGCGACAAAGCAATTCTTGCCAAATTTAGGTTCGATTCCACGAACCGGAAGTATTAAGGCCATATGATCTGATAATTAAAATTCGAGGCAAAAATAAGATTCGTCTGGTCAATATTAAAGTATAATTTACTATCCTTCAGAGGAAGTATAAATGAATCTGATATAAACGCTCCTAAATGAGAACATTCACTTGAAATAATGCTTTCCTGATAAATGCACTTTTAATATGCCTGTAATTTGTAAATGCCACGTTCTACACGTTGCAACAATTTAAATACCTTTGCGATTACTATGCCTGCTGAAAGAACAATAAGAAAGTATCCATTTGCCCATGATCAAATCCACCGACTGCTTCAGTGGTGCGCTCAGCAGTCCCATTTCATGTTTTTGAATGGCAACGGGCATAAGCCATTATATGGTTCTTTCTCGCAAATTATATTTATCGGAAGGCATCATGAGGTGCGCAGCAATGAGGGATCTTTTGCTAAACTTCAGGATTTTCTGCAGAATCCTGATTGGTCATACGGCTATTTTGGCTATGATCTTAAAAATGAAATAGAGGATCTGGTCAGCTCAAAACCCTCCACAATTGGTTTCGATCACATGCATTTCTGTACGCCTGAAACGGTGATAAAAATTGAACAGGATCAGATTGAAATAAGCAGTTTTTCTGATCCGACAGTCATTTTTACTGAAATCTCCAGGACGTCCATCTCTCCATCATGGCAGACTTCACATAGAGACAGACCATCATCGAAAACAAAAAAAAAGAAATATCTTGAAAGTGTAGCAAACATCAGAGAACTGATCGTTGAAGGTGCGTTTTACGAAATGAATTATTGCATCGAATACACCTCAAATATGAGCGCATTCGATCCATTGCAGTGCTATTTCAGATTAAATGAAATATCCCCA
>CAYZWN010000238.1:0-6350 GCA_964482185.1 uncultured Roseivirgaceae bacterium | reverse complement strand
TCTCAGGTCGAGCACCAGGTCTGAGATGCCGTCCGATTTAAATTTATTCATAACCTTCACCAGTGAATCATTGTATTCGACGATAAATTGGTTGTACACCAGGTAGCCGATTTTGAATCCTTCGTACTCGATTGTCTTACTGATATGTATAGGATTTTCACTGATGATCACTGAGGTAAGCGCTATATCTTCTTTTTGTTCGATGTCACCATTTTCTTTATATGTGCCAAAAGAGAGCGTATAGCTTGTATTTTCATAAAGAAGTTGCCGGTAATTGCCCGGTGTAAGTGTTATACCGTTTACCTTATAAAAAAGATCACCGCGTTTGATGCCGGCCAGATCAGCCGGAGAGCCCGGAACGACATATTTTACCACACCAATCACATTCCCGGTTTCTGATGTTAAAAAGAGCTTGAAATTGTGCCCAAACGATTCCTCAATTCCTTTGAATCTGTTAATAAGACCTATGTAATCCTCTGTAATAAACGACCAGCGATCAGTCGGCTTAAACAGCAGTTTTTCAAAGTAAGCCTTTGGATCAGATTCTTTATTTCGGTCGATGTTTTGAGGGATAAAATCTTCCCATAAGTACACTTCATTGAGATTTTCCCATATAAAATTATTGATAGCAAGCGTTTCGGCAGGGAGCGTTGGAGGTTTGACTTCCTCTGGCTTTTCACAGGAAAAAAGAAATGGCATTCCGAGTATCGCCCAGCCAAACAGATAAGATTTGTTTAATAATTTATACATAAAAATGTGCTTGAATGCTCTTAGCGAGGTAAACAAGATTTTGACAAAATTAGTTTAAAAACTCCTTTGACCTTCAAAATATTGTTTTGTGTCATGAAAAAATGGAAATGATCAGTGGACAACAATTCCGGGAACCGAAAACTAATATTCCCTTTTTCTGGAGTTTGTCTCATCAGGAAAATCTTCGGGAATTTCAAATGTAACCTCCTTTTTAGCTGCCCATTGGCATCCCCTGACCAGTGTTGTCATAAATCCAACGCATGACACTGCCAGCTTATGATGCCCTAAAACTGTGTGGAACACCCTCCCGCTCTGGTAGTTAACCGTCATTAGTACCGGCTCGTGTCGTTCAGATCCTTCATAACTTTTGCTTGAATATGCAGTGGCAAGAATGTTCATATTGATTGCAGGGCCCCGCAGGCGATCGTACAATTCATCTTCGGTATGCAGCCATCCCGAAGGGATACCTTTCATGATGGGGTGCTCCGGCATGCGGTTTTGTACCACGAACTCGTGACGCGGCCCGTGATGTCCTGCCGTACCTGGTGCATTATCTCTTATAACCCTGCCATCATCATCAAAATACACATACGGGCCTGCGGTTTCCGATCTGCCACCCCATCCACCGAGGCCAATCATACGATTGTAGGCTTCCCAGTCAGGGAATGCATTGTCGGCAGCATGTATGATTACAAGGCCACCACCAGCGATTACAAAATTCTCCAGGTTTCTTTTTGTACGCATGGGCCAGCTATCCCCATCGTACAGGCTGATGATCACATCATAATTCCTGAATTTCGGATTGAATTTGTCAAGCCGCTCGCCCTTGGCTGGCGAAGTAGCGACATCAAACCTGAACAAACCGGAATCATCCAGTTGTTTAAGGATCAGAGGCGTCCATTCTTTCCAATGATCATGATTGATGCTCTGCCCGTCAATTAGGAGCACGCTTATTCTGTTGTTGTTTTTCTTTTGCGCATGAGCAGAGGAATAAATATTGCATGCAAACAGGATTATAGAAAAAGTCAGTGTTAGGTTGTGTAAACTTTTGAACATCCTCCCAAATTTTTGTGCCTCACCAAAGTTATTAAAGAAAACACTATTTTTATAGCAATCTATGTGGCACTTTAACAGATAACTGAGAAAAGCATGAACAAACATAGTCTGACGAAAGGATATGCGGCGTTGTGGATTATTATCTTCATTTTTAGTTCAAATGCATGGGCTCAAAATGATCTTCTAGGTCAAATCAATCATAAATTTTCGGGCACTGAGGTCGCCATGCCCTATTTTGAAAAAGGCTTGTTGCTATTGCATAATTTTGAGTACGAAGACGCAGCAAGGGAATTTGACATGGCGCAACTGCTCGACCCGGATCTGGTGATGGCTTTTTGGGGTGAAGCGATGTGTTACAATCAGGCGCTTTGGTTTCAGCAGGATTATGCAAAAGGAAGGGGAGCGCTCATGAAGCTGGCGGTGAAATCTGATGACCGTGTTTCAAAAGCAGCCACTGAACTGGAAAAAGAGTTTCTTTCTGCCATTGAAATGCTTTATGGGGAGGATACAGATGTGCATGTCAGAAATGAAAAATACGAGCAGGCCATGGCTGCAATGTATGAGAAATATCCGGATGATGAAGAGGTTGCAGCTTTTTACGCATTGGCTATTCTTGGAAATTGCCCGGAAGGATACGTACAGCAGAAGTATGATCTGGCGTCAAGGGTTTTGGTGAAATTAAACGCGGCGAATCCAGAGCACCCCGGCGCACTCAACTATTTAATCCACCTGAATGATGATCCTTCCAGAGCGTATAAGGCGCGGAAGGCTGCCGAAACGTATTCGCAAATTGCAACTCATTCCAGATATGCCTTACATGCTCCTTCACACATTTACCTGGCCACAGGTGACTGGGCAAAGATGACAGCAGGCAATGAAGCATCATGGAAACTGTCTGAGGCCACGGTAAAGAAGAAGAAACTGGGCCTGGAAGACCGCGACTATCACGTGCTTTGGTGGCTGCAATACGGCTACCTGCAGCAGGGAAAGTACGCAAAAGCACTTGAATTGCTAAACGGCCTGCACCATGATTCGCGCTACATCAAATCAGAGCGCATTCGGTTTCATCTGGCGATGATGCGCGCACATTATCTCGTGGAAAGCGGTAAATGGCTCAGCGATGTAACCAGGATTGAAATACCAACAAACGGATTTAGCGTAAGCGTAAAAAACATGTGCTTCTTTGTTGATGCCATGGCCGCGCTTGAAAAGCACGATTTGCCCAGGGTTGACTGGTATCTCAACCAGATGACCGACCAGCGCATGGTGGAGAAAAACAAAAAGGAAGCATTCAGGAATTTCAGAATCTGCGGAATGCACCCTATTGAAAGCCTTGAGGGCCTTGAGGAGGAACTGACGCTTGCAGAGGTGATGGAATGGAATATTCAGGCGCTCAAAGCTATGAAGACAAGCAAGCTGGAAGAAGCAGAAGGTTTTGTTAAAAAAGCTGTGGAACTGGAAGATAAAACGAAATACCATCCCGGGGCACCGGTTGTAGTAAAACCAGCCCATGAGATTTACGGAGAATTGCTGATGGAGATGCATAACTATGCGAAAGCCGTGGAGCAGTTCGATCTCGCTTTGCAGCGTGCTCCCGGACGTAGCTTGTCGTTGCTTGGAAAATACAAGGCGTTAATAAATCTTGGCGATACCCGGAAAGCTGCGGAAGTAAAGGAATTGCTTATGAATAATTGGAAGAATGCGGACGAGCAAGCGTTGGTACTGATTAACTGAGCAGACCGATCATCACAGCGGGAATAATCGGAGAATTTATAAAGATGCCCGTATCCCACGGAAGATTGGATCTTTTTATTCTTGATGAATTCATAAAAAACTAAAAATGTCTAAAATAAAAGTTCTCGATACGGGCTACGACACTTTTGAATATGAGCAACGGTTATTCCAAAATCATGGATATGACTTTGAAATATGGCCTGGTGAAAAGGGTGATATTCATGGAAAAATTTTGTTTGCATCGGATGCTGAAGGGCTGCTGATCCGATGGACGCAAATTGATGCCGGATTTCTGGATAAAATGAGGAGCTTGAAAGCCATTGTGCGCTATGGAGTAGGCTATGAAAATATTGATATCGGGGCGGCAAGCAGTGCCGGTGTGAAGGTGGCCAATGTACAGGGTTATGGCAACCATGCGGTTTCTGATCATGCATTGGCCTTGATGTTTGCCTGCAACCGGTTTTTGCCGGAGGGCAGGGAAACCATCAGGCAGACCTTTGGCGCGCCACCAAATAAGCGCATTTTGGATTTTCATGAATCTACCCTCGGCATTATCGGATTGGGAAGGATTGGCGGCGCCCTGAGTAAAAAGGCAGTCCCCTTGTTTCGCAAAGTACTGGCCTGTGACCCGTACATCGCGGATGATCGATTTCGCGACCTGCAGGCAGAAAAAGTTTCGCTTGAACAACTCATGGAGCGATGTCACTTCATTTCCATTCATTGTAACCTGACAAACGAAACGACCGGATTGATCAATGAAGAAATTTTGGCGAAGGCCGGAAAGCAACCCATCCTGATCAATACAGCGCGGGGGCCTGTTGTCGATCATACGGCATTGCTCAATGCTCTTGATAAAAAACAAATCTACAGGGCAGGCATTGATGTGTTTGACACCGAACTGGCCGCTGAACTCCCCGAAGCGCTGTTGAATCACCCGGATATTATTTGCACGGGTCATTATGCGTGGTATTCATTGCAATCGCATCGCGAACTTCAGAAGCGGGCGGCAGATAATTTACTGGCGCTGCTTCAGGAAAAGGTGATTGAGGATTGCCTGAATCCTGAGGCGGCTGGTGCCGTGTAACCAGTAATCAGTCCGTCTTCCAACAATTTAAATGTGGCAGGATAAGTTTCTTTTCAGAGTTCAAAACGCTGTAAATGAAGCGCCTGCTTTACGCCTTTCATGCTTTGCTTCCCTGCGCCTTTGCGTGAAAACATCCCTGGAAAAACATTCGTCTTTAAACCGTAAACGAGACACGATTCCCGGCACTAAAAATCTCAATGCCCATTAGGCAGAAACCTCACAGATCATTGCAATCAGAATCGCATACTTATTGAAATAATGAAATTCCTGCCGGGTGCGCTGATACCTGAAGAATATGTGCGATAATGCTGGTCGAGCACATTCTCAAGCGCCGCATTGGCAGTAAGCATTTTATTCACCTGGTATGATCCCCTGAAATTAATCGTGTACCAGCCCAGACTCCCGTCAGGTGTATAAAGGTAGGCTTTGCCTTGCTCGGATGGTGGTAAATTTTCAAAACTCCTGCTTCCGTTAAAGCGTAAAAAATTCTCTCCTCTTAACCGGGCCGTCTTATACAATACCGACAAAATACCAAATATGGGCGTGGTATGGCGCAATGGTTCGTCTTGCACAATGTCTTTGCCTTCTGTAAGATTGAGGTGCCCCTGCGCTGACCATTTTGAGGTTATTTCAACTTTTACCCCTGCTGAAAACCCATATATATTTGCCTTCCCCGTATTGAGTATGGCCTGGACCTTGCTTAGTTCGCCATCGTAAATAATTGAATCCTCGCCATTTAATGTAAAATCATCCCGAACCATTGCATTGCGCAGAAATGAATAAAAAACAGTGCCTGTGAGTTCAAACCTGTCTCCAAAAATTCTGCGGGCCGATATTTCCGCATTGTAGGAATATTCCGGCCCGAGCTCCGGATTAGGCACCACGACACTTCCCGGTTCGGAATCAAAGACCTTGGAAATATCATCAACATTCGGCGCCCGAAATCCTGACGAAAGCATAACTGACATCTGAAAATAAGGCTTCGATTTCCAAACAAACCCGATGTTACCATTCACTGCATTGCTGCTTTGCCCGATGTCATCGAAATAAAACCGGTCTCCGGCAAACCGCGCAGACAGTGACTGATGCGTATATCTGATGCCGCCACTGGCAAATAGCCGGTTTTCGAGCTGCTTCTTTGCGCTTACATACGCGGCCAAAACATGCACATCACTCCCACCCTCAGGGTAGCGGGTCGATAAATCGGCAATTACCCCGGTATCAACGTTTTTTGCGTATGCGGTGGAATTCACATGATTAAAAAGGTATTCTGCCCCATAGAACAGATTTGTCGATCCGTTGAGTTCTTTTTCCAGATCAGCATTCATAGAGAAAACATCTACATTCTCGTACCTGTTTCTCAAAGCCGTTCTTTGAAAGCGTCGGTCATGTCGGCTCTCTTCAAAATTCTGAAATGCGGCTGTAAGTTTAAGGGCACTGAACAGCTTGCTGTTTCGGAAAGAATTAAATTTCAATGCATGCATCATCCATTTTTGCGGGCCGTAATGCCACTCCGAGTCCACAGGTAGTCCGTCCTGATAGTAAATCAACCGGTCGTATCTGGGAATATTGGTGGTATTGGAATAGTTAAAGGTATAGCTCAACTCATTATTTCCATCGATCCTTAGGGTAAACTTCTGCAAGGTGCTAATCTGATTGTAACCTGAAAACTGCTGCACATTCTCATTGTCATTTCTGAAAATAGAGTCCATGCCATCAACACGTA
>CAYZWN010000237.1:1715-6396 GCA_964482185.1 uncultured Roseivirgaceae bacterium | reverse complement strand
AGGGGTGAACTAACCCCAGCTCAGCCCCCGCAGGAGGGCAAGTCATGACCCAGAGTAGCGACAAAGCCAAACGCGCCACGGTGCAGATCGGCCCGCTGTCGGTCGACGGTTTCCAGATGCCCGATGGCTCCTATCAGATGAGCCAAACGAGCGCGGCTGATTCGGTCGGACTAGTGCGGCGGAACGTGTCCGATTTTTTGCGCTCGAAGGCTATCAAATCCTTGCTAGGCGAGGGTTATACGTGTCCGATTTTTGAGATAGAAGTTGAGAGCGAAGCGCAGACCAGAGGCCAAGCTCGTATCAACGCCGTCCCACTTGAGGCGGTAGTGGCCTATTGGCATTGGCAATCGTACCGGGGCAATAAACAGGCGCTACAGCTTTGCATGGCTCTAGCCACCGAAACCCTTGAACGTCGCTTTGATGACGCCTTTGGGGTGGAGCGCTCCGAGAGCGATCGCAATGCCCTGCTGACCCAGCGGTTACAGGCAGACTTAGCTGCAGCCGTTGACGCCCTGGCTGAGCCAGACCTCAGAACGGAGCGAGAGGCCCGGCTAGAACAGCAGCTGCGGGACCTAGGTGTTGAGCCCTGGCAGTTGCCAGGAGATCCACCCGCTTGAGAGATCTTGTAAACTAAGCCCACCAAAGGAGGTGATGAAGCATGTAGGCCAGTCTGAGCGAATCCTTTAAAAGCAAAAAACCGACCCAGCCGCCAAGCAAAGTGTCGATTTCCCGCTTACCCCCCCAAACACGCCGCGAGACGTGAAGGGATTCGTTTATTTAAATTTCTCTCGCCATTCTAGCCGTCCCGGATCTTCTTGTCCAGGGGGGCACTTGTTCTACTGCCGTTTTTTGGCTTTGATATGGCGATCGCAGCTTTCTTACTCTTCGGTCGAACCCTGCGCTACCCTATGAGTAGTGTGGAGTCGCTGTACCCCTCTGAAGGCGATCGCACCAATCGTTTACCCAACCCCAATATCCACCGTGGCGCTGACGCGCTGACTCATCCTCATACCCAAAAACTAACCCCAGTCCTGGCTTTTCCAGGGCTGGGGTTAGTCGTTTAAACCAATTTTTTGCGGGCAGCAGGGCTTGGTTTGGATCAGAGGCTGAAATTAGCACTCGGCGACGCGATAAGACTCAGGTGTCTAATCATGAGCAACCGCGTCATTTTTAGTTTAGCTCAGGATCCCGAAAATCGTAACCGGAATCAGTACGCCTCCTACTCTGGCCCTCCGTCGCCCCTAGCTGAGGCTCTGACCCATCGGGACTATTCTCGGTGGCGATCACGCCTCGTTGACCAGTGGCTAGTTTATGCCGAGGCTGAAGGCTTCGTCGCCGCTGCCCAATCTGGGGAGGTGGCGCTGTGAGCGTTCGTTTCATTCCAACCAGCCGAAAATCTACCTGTTTGCTCTGCGGCGACGAGTACGGAAAGTGCCGGAGCGTCTCCGATAGCGACCTGGTGCTGTGCATGAACACCACAGACCAGCGCAGCACCCCAAAAGGCTGGGGTTTCCTGGGCCTCACCAGCGATGGTCTGTGGGGCAAGTTTAGGCCCACAGACGCCACATGGGAAACGGCCCAAGAGCGAAGCCAGCGCGTCCAGGAGCGGCGGTCGCTCGAAGCAGCACAGGCGGCGATCGCACTCCCAGCGACAGAGCGCGATCGCCACTACCGGCGCATCCTGGCTCAGCTCTCCCTGCACCCGTCAGACCGGGCAGATCTTGAGCGCAGAGGCTTTACCCCAGAGCAGATCGACCAATCCGGCTTCAAGTCGGTAGAGAAGTGGCAGCCTGTCGAGGGCGAGTTCCCGGTCAGGCTGCCCGGCCTGACCGCCTCCGGTGACGCGTTGGCCGCCAGTGCCCCTGGCTCCCTGTGTCCCGTTCGAGACGTTGACGGGAACATAGCGGGCCTGCAGCTGCGGCTCAGAGGACGCGTCGAGGGCGGGCGCTACCGATGGCTGAGTCGAAAGTCTTGCCCGGTCAAGCTGCCCAGTGGCGAACTGCCCCTACCGGTATTCAATCCGGCTGGTCAGGGAATTGCGATTGTGGAGGGCACAGGCGCTAAGCCGTTCCTGGCCAGCCAGTGGCTAGGCGCTGCGGTCATTGGCGCAGCTGGGGGACAGTGGGCCTACAGCCCTCAGGAGCTGCGGCGAACCCTGGCCGCACTCCAGGACGAGAACATAACCATCTACCCTGACGCCGGAGCTGTAAAAGACCGCCACGTGATGAGGCGCTACCAGCACCTAGCTGAGTTGCTGTCGGTCTGGGGCTACACCCTACAGGTGGCTTGGTGGGGCCAGCGGGCCAAGGGCGACGGCGACGTTGACGAGATTACCCCGGCCCAGATCAAGGCGGCGCAGCTGCTGCCCTGGACTGAGTTTGAGGCAATGGCGGAGGGTGACGATCGCCCCCTCATGGTGAAATTCATCCCACCATCGGCAAATGTCAGGCAAGCGATCGAGGGCGATCGCGAATTGGTGGAGCTGGCTCAGGATGGCGAGATCTTGCAGCAGCAACTGTTAGAGGTCATTACCCAGCAGTTACAGCGGGCCACTCAGTATGAGGCACTGGCAGCCTCCTACACCTTGGCCCAGCCCAGCAGCGCGGCGGGGTCGGGCGATGACGTGGTGACGGTAGCAGATCAGGAGGAAGGCTACCGGATGGCGATCGCGGCGGGGGCGAAACTTGTTATCAATCTAAGCGGCACCGGTACATACAAAACCGGATTCGTTGCCAATAGCCATCCCGAGGATCTTGGGGCTGGGAAGATAATCTCAGTCACCCCCGACCTGCTGAACGCTGAAAACTTTAACCCTGAATTTGCGGCCTGGCCCAAGTTGGAGGGCGGCCACCATGGAATTATTGAGGTTGAGGGCAAGCGGTATCGGGCAACTGTTGACACGCCAGAGTCGGCAAAGCTGACGCCTGGCAACTGTGGTAAGGCCACCGCGATCCAAGCCTTCAATAGCCGAAACCCAGTTAACACTCAACTCCCCTGCCTGACCTGTGCAGTCTTCCACCTGTGCCAGAAAGGAGAAGGCCAAGACTACGGGCGGCGCTACCAGGCCCAGCAGGCATGGATGGGCGGGCGAATCCTAACCAACTACGGGCGGCTGCGGGGTATTGGCCTAGGGGAGGAAGTATACAACCTGGGAGGGTGCGTACTCCACCTCGACGAAAGCTCTACCAACATCGAAACAACCAAAGCGATCGCCGTAGGTAGCAACGACTTGCTACAGACGATCGCAGAGTTGAGCATTGAAGAACCCAATCTCCACCAGCAAATGGCCCCGTTGCTCCAATGGCTGCACGGACAGCAATACAAGAAACTACCTCAGCACGATCGGCGCTGGGGGATTGTTCTAGCTGGGATGCTGGATTCGCTGCGTTCGCTTATCCCGGCAGACCTCGACTGGGAAGCCCTCAGCCGGTTTGAGGATGGCCACCACGAACTTGCCGCGTTTGGTGCCAAAGTCGAAAAGCTGACAGACGCAGAAAAGCGACGCCTAAAGAAACTCAACACTAAGCGCGAATCCACAAAGAACCAGGCGAAACGTGTCGCAGCGCTTGAAGCCAAGGCCCAGGCAAAAGACAGTGACCACCTGTTCACAAAGATCAAAGGGGCGAAGGGATTCCGGCAGGCGTTTGGCCTCGACGGGTTAACCAAGGATGAGCGTAAAGAACTACGGGATCTCAAAAAATCAATCATCACCCCCGATGAACAGTTAGAGCTGGAAGACTTACAGCGGCGCTATGAGGCCTCGAAGGTGGGCAACCTAGGATTAGGTGAATCGGCAGCCAGGGCTAAAGAATTGCGCCTTCGGTGGCTAGAGGACTTTATCGCGATCGTCATGGGTGACCAGCCCGGTCACATCAGGGCAGCCCACGGTGAACTGCTGGTTACCGTCCCCGACAATGCTCACCTAAACGCCATCCAGGCGGCAAAGCTGACTATCCTTACCGACGCATCGGAGGTGCGCACCCGCCAGGCGGCCAGCGAAAAGTACGGCATTCCTGAAGACCAGATATTTATATTTGAGGTGGGGCAGACCACCTACCAAAACTCAGAATTGATCCAGGTGACAGGACTGGGCAAGATGGGCCGCAACCGTGGGGAAGGTCTGGAGAAGTGTAAAGAGGTGTTGGTTGCCCGGCTGAAAGAGCGGGATTCAACCCATGTCCACTTCGACCAGAAATCCTACAGCCACGACGCGCGGCTATTTGCCGACAGTATCGGGTCAAATGAGTTTCAGGACTGCACCAGCATCAGCGCCACACCCCCCAGGCCGTCGCTTAACGGGCTGCTGGACGAATACTGCACACGCAAGGGGGTGGTGGTGGCAGCTGATGATGAAGGCTTTCAGGATTACTACAGACGGGTCTATGCCGAACTGATCCGGCAGTGGATCGGACGAACCCGAGCCAACCTAAAGCCGGGTCAACATCACCAGCACTACATCCTGACCGACGACACCTTACCGATCACACCTGACCGGGTTATCCCAGCCCATGAGATCTGCCCCGAGGCGGCCCGCAAAGGTCAGCGCACAGTGCTGGCGCTGGTGAAGATTGCCCAAGACTTACTCAGCAAAGGGGAGAAGTTGACCCAGCAGGCGATCGCGACAGTATCCCAGACACTGGGCCTGAACAGCGGTCAAGGGTACGCTCAAAAAACAGTGTCC
>CAYZWN010000237.1:0-1705 GCA_964482185.1 uncultured Roseivirgaceae bacterium | reverse complement strand
AGTATTGGGTCGACATAAAATCGGCTTTAGCACTTTCCTTAAAGGGTTCCTATAAGAAAAGTGCTAAAACACCAGAACAACTAAAGGCCCTGGTGGATAAGGCTTCTATCCTTGCCCAGGTGGCAGAAGATATTGATACATCCACACCAGTTGAGCAGGTGACGGCGCTGGTCGATGCGATCGCCACCCTCTTTACTCCGGCAGATCTACCCGACGCACTGGATTTAATGCCCGATACAGCCCTCGCCACTGTGGCAGGTGTGCTGACGGCACTATTTTTGCCCGATCTTCCCTCGCAGATCCCCCCCCCTGCTTAACTGATCGCAGTGGTAGCCTAAACCCCGCCCTCCCTGGGGACAGCTGTACCCATTAGCGAACGCCATTACTTCAGATTCCATCGCATTAAGTCAGCAAGTAGATACTGAAGCAAGTCAGTATCTACTTGCTGATATCAGGTTGTATTTAAGCATCGAATGCCCGACAATCCGCCTATTCTCTATTGAAAAAGGCGGATGCCAGCGATCGCGGTAATTAACCAGAAGGGTGGTAGCGGCAAAAGCTCTACAGCTGTTCACCTAGCCGCTTGGCTACATAAACAGGGTGCTCGATGCCTGCTTATCGATGCAGACGGTCAGCGCACCTCGTCTATATGGCTGGCGGCTATAGGCCAGGACATTGAGAGCATGGTGATTCAAGACCCCAATGCTTTGTTAGATGCCCTTCCTAGGCTGGCCGAGGAAACCCCGTGGGTAGTGATTGACGGCCCAGCCAACCTATCCGAGTCTACACGGGCGGCAATCCTTTGGGCAGACCTAGCGCTAGTTCCCTGCCAGCCTACAGGCGTTGATCTAGCTAGTGCTGGAGATACAGTTCGGCTGATAAAGCAGGCCCAAAAAATTAGAGGGGGGTTGCCCGCAGCTGCTCTATTCCTGTCGCGTGCAGTGAAAGGCACCCGGCTTAAGGGAGAGGCTAGTGATGTGCTAGGTGCGATTCCAGATACCACGCTATTAAGTCGCATTATTCATCAGCGGCAGGTCATTGCCGATAGCTTTGGGCAGGGTGCAACCGTATTCTCAATGTCGGGCACATCAGCAGGTATCGCGGCCCGTGAATATTCCGAACTATTCACCGAAGCCATGGAGCTGTTAAAAGATGCCTGAAAGAAAAAAGCTTTCTCAGGACGTAATGAGGGAGTTTGTGCAGGACCCTGAAGCAGCAGCAGGAAGCCTCTCCGCACCAGAGGCAAAGGGAAAGCGATCTCAGCCAGCATCCCCTGAGCAGTCCGATCTAACGGCGTCAGTACTGGCAGAGTTCAAATCCGTCGAGGCAGAACCACGGGTAAGGTTGACGGTTGACCTGGTGAAAAGCCGACACAGACAGCTAAAAGCCGTTGCCCAAAACCTCGATACCGACATGAGCACTCTAGTCCGTACCCTGATTGACAAATTTTTGGATGAAGTCAATCAGTAAGTCAGTCAGTATTTGCTTACTGATTTCAGTACTGACCTACTTTGTTCCTGGCATCCTCTCTTCTAACACAGCTATTAACAATGTCACCACCATGGAGAAGTTGCTGATTGCGATTCCTCAGAAAGCCCGTGAGTACAAGTCGACGCTCGTAGCCCAGGGCGATTAGCGGTCCTCGATTGTTTGCGCGCGCAGGCAACTACTCAAGGCATTGGAGCTAGCGCGATCGCATTCCCAC
>CAYZWN010000236.1:0-6421 GCA_964482185.1 uncultured Roseivirgaceae bacterium | reverse complement strand
TCCATTGCACGAAAGACGAATGTTGTATTTTCAACAAGCAGCGTTTCTCCATCAGTCGTATTCCAGTTCATCACCACGGATAGCTCGGCTTTGTCATCGCCGCTTACCACATTAGCGATTTCCTTATGGACAATGGTGCCATAACCCGCCCTTTTTTCAACTTTGATGGAGTCAGAATTATTCCAAAAATCAAGTCCGTTCACATCGCCGTAGTTAAACCACATACCCACATGATGGGGATGATCTACCCTTTCTCCCGGTGTAGGCTCCAAAGGAAATCCTCTTGTGATTTTTGTGCCTTTAGAGGTCTTTAAAGGATAAAGTACCGGCTTTTTAATGGTATTGGGATAGATGTAGGATGTGAATAATTCTCCGTCTATCATCACATCTACTTTTTGTTCTGCGTCATTTCTGACGAGCTGAATTTTGTAGTTTTCCACTTTGACAGCTTCTTTTTCAGTTGATTCTTTTTTACTGCCACAAGAGGTGCAAAAAATCGAAATCAAAAGCAGGGTTGCTGTTAAAGCATAATTTTTTAAGTGTTTCATTTTAATAAATTTTTTAATGGTGATTATTCAATTTTTGATTGCATTCATTATTCTGTACTTTCATAAGATTTGAAAAATCTCAGCTTAACCGATCAAAATTCGCGAATCAATTAGTATTTAAAGACCTTTCCGCCTGCCAATACTTCCTGTTTTTTCTCGTCAAATGTAACAAATTGCCCTGTTCGCAATGCCGCGGTAGTCATAATATTTGCAATCGAATGATAATAGCCTGCTTCCACCGGTGCATTTGGTTCCTTCCTGCTTTTTATGCATTCCATCCAGTTGAGCATGTGGATTGTTGTCAGATCATCGACGCCGGTATTAGCATCTGTTTCAACTGCTGCTGCTTCAGAAAGTGAAAACTCTCCGAGCAGATTGGCTTGCATGCCCATTGCTTTTGCATGCCTTTCCTGAAGGCCGCCTTTAGGTGTCACCATATTGGTGTCAAGGTTCAACTCACCACCATTTGAGAAGTAAATCTCTTTGGTACCACCGGCAGAATTTGTGAATCTGGATGAATAAGTTACCTGAAATCCTTTTGATTTATCATCGTATGGGCCATAGTCAAAAACGGCGGTCATCGTGTCGAAATTTTCACGCCCGTCTTTCCAAAGGTATATGCCACCGTTTGCGGCGACACTTCTTGGGTAATTATTTCCTGAAAACCAATGTACTGTATCAATCTGGTGCGCCATCCATTGTCCGGGTATGCCTGATGAAAAAGGCCAGAACAAACGGTACTCAAGGTATTTTCTGGGATCCCAGGCTATTTTTGGCCTGTTCATAAGATAGCGGTTCCAATCCGTATCCTTTTCCTGAATTTCTTTGGTCAGTTGAGGCAATCTCCACCTGCCGGGCTGGTTCACGTTCCATGTCATATCCACATATACGATATCACCAAATTTCCCGGAATCGATGTATTTTTTTGCAGCGTGATAGTTCAAGCCGCTTCTTCGCTGCGAACCTATCTGGACAATTTTTTTATGCTTCCTGACTGCATTCATGCCTTCCTTTGCGTCGTCCATGGTTTCTGCAAATGGTTTTTCTACATAAGCATCGCAACCGGCTTCTGCTGCTTCTTTTGCATGCAAAGCATGTTGAAAATCTGCCGTGCTGATAATGACCGCATCCAGTTTGGCTTTTTCATACAGTTCCTCATTGTTTCTGTAGGCAACAATTTTTTTCTGAAATCGGTCCTGCATATAAGTGAGACATTCTTCCCTTCTCCGATTCCAGATATCTGACATCGCCGTGATTTCGAAGCCCTGCTTGTCGGCGTGTTTCATAAATGCCGGGATGAGTGAGCTTTTGGCGCGGTTGGAGAATCCTACAATCCCAACGTTTATTCGATCGTTGGCGCCGGGAATCCTGCTGTAACTTTTTGCCGAAATGCCTAAGGATAGGGCGCCGACTCCAAGTGCGGATTTCTTCATAAAACCTCTTCGTGAATTTTTACTGTCTTGCATCTCCATGTAATTTGGGGTTATAATTAAACTATTTGATTTTCATAAAAAAGGCCATCATGTTTTTGATAAAAATATACACTAATTTAAAGTGTTGGCCTGAAAAGTGCCACTTTCGCCCTCTAAGTTAAAAATTTATTCATTATAGTGCACACGTTTGCAGATAATTATTTCATCTTTCTATTTGAAAAATCTGATCATGCAGGAGGTTATTGTTGTCAATTATTAACTTTACGGTTTTTAAGTGAAATCGATGAAATTAATAGCTGCAGGAATTACTTGTCAATTAGCTGAATTAGTTACAGATGACAAAAGCGCCAGCAGGGTTGGCTCCGGTCTGCTGGATGTTTACAGTACGCCGGCCATGATTGCGCTCATGGAGAAAGCTTCATATCTCTGCGTTCAGGAATTTTCGGATGAAAATGAAACGACCGTTGGCGGGGCAGTCAACATACGGCATATGAAACCAACGGCGATTGGAAAAACAGTTGTGTGTAAAAGCACTGTAATAGAGGTTAAAGACACCCGTATTGAGTTTGAAGTAGAGGTGAAGGAAGATGAAGTTGTTATTGGTAAGGGAATGCATACCAGGTTTGTGATTGACAAAAGTGAGTTTGTTAAAAACCTCTGATCGGCAAGGTTCCGGTCAGAGGTTTTGGTGGATAATAATTGTTATATTTGTGCCGCAAAAAAAAGTTGATCGTGAGTTTTGAGGAAATAGCGGAAAAGATAGGGCAGTACCAGCTTGCCGGAAAAAAAATTTTCGTAAGCTCCTCTTTCCAGACACACAGCATTCCATTGCTGCATATGATTAGCAGAATCGACAAGCGGATTCCTGTATATTTTTTAAATACCGGCTATCATTTTCCAGAAACCATTGTTTTTCGTAACCAGATCGTGGAAATGCTCGATCTGAATCTGGTCGATCTGAAACCGGATACACCCAAGATCATGCAACTGGATCCGGAAGGCAAGCTGCTTTTTAGCTCAGATCCCGATCATTGCTGTTATCTTAACAAAACTCAACCCATGGAACAGGTATTGCTGCGCTATGATGTCTGGATCAACGGAATCAGGCGCGAACAGAATAGCTTTCGTCATGATATGAAAGTAGAACAAGGTGCCAGACACAACGTAATCCGGTTTCACCCAATGATCGAATGGTCGAATCAGGAAATCTTTAAATACCGGAAACAATTCAATCTTCCTGAGCATCCGCTGGAAGCAAAAGGTTATTTCAGCATAGGCTGTGAGCCATGCACACGCAAAATGGACCTGGAAATGCAGGAACGTGAAGCGCGTTGGTACGGTTTGAATAAAACAGAGTGCGGATTGAACACAGACCTTGTAAAAGAATGAGAGTATTGATAACGGGTGGAGCAGGTTACATTGGTACAGTGCTCACTAAAAACCTTGCAAAATATCCCGAAATTGAGAAAATCATTGTTTATGATAATTTATCGAGGAAAAACTCAAATCTTTTCCTTGGTGAGCGCATGCCAAGTGCGAAGAAGGTGCAACTGGTAGTGGGGGATATTCTTGATAGTAGAAAACTTAAGAGGACCTTGCAGGGTATTGATGTTGTTTTTCATCTTGCCGCCCGGGTTTCCACACCTTTTGCGAATGTGGATGCGGATTTTCATGAGCAGGTGAATCACTGGGGTACCGCTGAGCTTGTATCGGCAGTGGAACAAAGCAACGTTAAGAAGTTCATTTTTACCAGCAGCACATCTGTTTATGGGGCTGCCGCCGATTATATCAATGAGACCATCCAGCCAGACCCGAAAACTTTTTATGGAATATCTAAAAGCCGGGGTGAAGAACACGTAAAAAGATTGTTAAAAAGCCATAATGCACTCATATTGAGATGTGCTAATGTCTATGGGTTTAGCCGCTCGATGCGCTTTGATGCCGTGATCAACCGTTTTATGTTTGATGCCAATTTTACGAATCGCATCCAGATACATGGTAACGGCAAGCAATTCCGCGCCTTCATCCATGTAAACGTGCTTATCAAGGCGTTGATTGGCTGCCTGCTCAATGATGTGCCTGCCGGCATCTACAATGTTGTGGACAAAAACTTTCAAATCCTGGATGTGGTAGATGTGCTTAAAGAATTATATCCAACTCTTGAGTTTATTTTTATAAATCAGCACCTCGATCTCAAGCAACTAAAAGTAGATCGCAACTCAGCTTTAAGAAAATACATTGATTACGAAAATCAGCTCACGCTCAAAGAGGAATTATTGGATTTCAGCAGGCGGTTTTCTTTTTAGGAGTCGCATTTTATGATAAAATTTTTAGCAAAATATATACTTGGGTTGCATTTTAAGACAATCTGAACCATTCACTTAAAGTAAATATTCTTTTATTTTTGATAATTATCTGAAAAATAATTATTTATACACAAAATCTGTTGATCGAAAGGCAGGATTTTCAATTAATTTCCTGATTCAGTGCTGCTTCAAATGAAGCACTTCGGCGTAATGGTTCATCATACAGCAATTTATCGTGGTAAAGGGTTGTCATATCTTACATGGAGAAATAAAATGTCTTGTCTCCTAAGAAGTTATGAAGTGCTTATATAAGTATCAATTGTGTAATTTCGACGGTGCATAACTGCTGTTTTTGAGTATGATCAATCAATTAGTATTTGAGGCGATGTGTGAATTTTTTAGCATTTATTCATAATAACTAATAATTCAGCTAAATAAAGTAAAGTTCAGAATGGACAAGAAATTGAAAGTATGGAAGTCTAATTTGATGAATAATAAATTCATGAAATTGCTTGCCGCAAAAAAATTACTATGTGTGATGATTCTAGTGCTATTGGCTGGGGTCAATTCTTATGGCCAGGATTGCCCATCATTCCGCGTAGCAAATATTAAGGATGTCAACAGTAGCCCGGATGGTGGCGCTGTGACCATTACCATTACCTCCGGTAAGTTGTACACAGTGGATAATTTTCAGATCAGACAAAAAGAGAACGGAGTAACCGGGCCCATTGGTTATGAGGTTGATTTTCAGATTTCCAGAAATGAAATTGTTATCAGCGGATTGAAGAAAAGTGATGAGCTGCTCTTGAAGGAGTATGTAGTGCTTTTTTCTGACCCCGGATGTGATAATAGTCAAATCAAGGAAGTGGGTACTTTTCAAATTAAATAGAAGACTATGTTGCCGAATATATTCAGATTTATTGCAGCAGGCGCTTTGTTTTTTGTGACGGGGTTTTCATCCTTCGCGCAATGCCCCAATTTTTCCCTTACCACGACCGAAACAAAAAATGCCTGTTTTGATGCAAATGATGGTCAAATAAGAATAAAGTTGGTTGGAGGTACCGGTAGTTATTCAACCAGTAATTTTAGCTTATGGATTAGACTCGGATTTGCCTATACACCAATTGCTGCATCGTCTGAAGTTTTTAATGGGGATTCGATCGTTTTTAGCGGACTCACGCCTACAGAAGACATAATTTCCAATAGTAATTATGTGGTTAGATTTACTGATCCATCCTGTGCAGGAGGGGCGATGTGGGAAATATATGATAATCCACTTGGAAGAAATACAGAAGTTTTAGCTAATGCAAGTTCATTTGCAGAATGCACGGGTAATGATGGACAAATACTTGTGAATCCAACAGGTGGCATTGCGCCTTACGCGTTTATCTGGTCAGGAGGCCCAACAGCAATCCCTGATAATGAAAATAACCCTGTGAACCTGGAATCTGGAAATTATGATCTCCAAATAACGGATGCGATTGGTTGTGTAATCAACACGACAATTGCCGTTGATCCCAGACCCGATGCAACCTTATCAGCCACAGGACCTACCACATTTTGCTTCGGAGAAACTTCTACAATTCAGGTTATTATAAACAATGGCGCGGGCCCTTATACAGTAGTTATTGACACGACTGGTGCTGGTACAAACCGAACAATAACGAATTATGCGTCAGGTAGTGATATTACCATCGGACCGGGAGCATCCAATACCTATTCATTGGTTTCTGTGACTGATGATAACGGGTGCCTTGCAACTTTGAGCGGCTCCGCAGCTATCACCGTTAACCCGCTGCCGGCAGATCCATCCAATCCCGTAGATAATGTATTTTGTACCGGTAGCCCAATTACCTCCTTATCTGTTGACGATCCGGGCGCAGGATTTGAAGTAAATTGGTACGACTCAAATATAGGCGGTAACCTCGTTGGTACTGGTGCCGTATTTACACCTTCCGCTACCGGAACGTTTTGGGCAGAGGTGGTGAACTCGACAACATCATGTATTTCTGCAAATCGGGCTTCCGCAACATTAACTGAAAATCCATTACCAACCGTATTTGACGTAACCGGCGGAGGCAGTTATTGTATTGGATCACCGGTTGCACAGGCGATTGGCTTGAGTGGAAGTGAA
>CAYZWN010000235.1:895-6526 GCA_964482185.1 uncultured Roseivirgaceae bacterium | reverse complement strand
CCTTATTCCCAGGCGGTGATCGCTGGGGACTTTGTTTTTGTCAGCGGCCAGCTGGGCTTGAACCCAGCAACCGGCGATCTGGTGGGACAGAGCCTGGAAAGTCAGGCCCGCCAGGCTTTGGAGAATATCAAGCAGGTGCTGGCCGCTGCCGGCAGCAGCCTCGGGCAGGTAGTCGCTGTGGAGGTGTTTCTTACCGACATGCGACAGTTTATGGCCTTTAACGCCATTTACGGCGAGTATTTTTCCGCCCACAAACCGGCCCGTGCCGCCGTTGAGGTCAGCGCCCTTCCCAAAGGTGGGTGTGTGGAGATCAAGTGCACGGCTCAGGTGGGGTGACCGTAAGCCATGCCGGTCCGAGGCCGTCGCAGTTGTTCCAGAATCGCCGTTACAACCTGTTTTCCTTATTCACTTCAAGACCTTGTAATTTCCCTCGTACCAGTTTTTAAGGTCGCTGAGATACCATTCGGAGAAGCGTCTGTCCGATGGGCCACCGGCTAGATTGGTATGGATTTCATCACCGGCCAGGTCGGCGATGAAGCGGTAGGTGGGACTAACGGTGGTCAGCCGCCCGGCCCTGCAGAAGCATACGGGTCAGCAAGGTCTGCAGTTGACGGTCGTTGGCGTGGACCCAGCCCAAACCGCGCATGAGGTCGGCCGTCGAGGGTGCGCTGATCTCGGGGATGCCGTGTGCATTCCTTCGGATTTGGATCGCTCCCTCAAGGCCTTTGAGGGTAACCAGGGTTTTTTTTAATTTCACCGAGTCAGAAGCGTCCAAAGACCTGCAGCGCCGTGGTCAGGGCAAGGGCGTGAAACAACCAGGCCGGAAGGATGCTGTGAGACCGCTCCCGGATCATGCCGGCTCCCACGCCGAATATGGCTGCAACAGCGGTATATTTGAGCAGGTTGAGACTGGTCAGGGTTGCCAGGGGGTCACCCGACATCAACGTGACCTGAATACCGACCGCAGCCGCGTATAACAGCGCGGACCCTATGGTGGGTTCGGAGAAAAACCAGCGGCTTTGACAGTCCTGGATGGTAGCCAGCTGCGCCATCATGCCGTGAACCAGACTTCTGAACAACAGCTCCACTGAAAGCGGAATCAGCAGCAGGGTGATGACCCAGGCCACCACCGGCTCAGAGACAAAGACCGTTTGATCGGGCAGGGGAATCCCCCCGCTCAATCCACAGAGAATGGCGAGGGGCAGAATGCTCCACCAGTCTTTGCCAGTCGGGAGCATGATGCCGAACTGCCATGGGCGGCGAAGGCCCACCGCGCAGAGCGTAATCATGGTAAAGACCAACAGAGCCGCGTGAAATCCGAAAAGCGGACTGTGGGTGTAGACCCCCAATCCTTCCCGTCCAAGCCAGCGGGCCGGCTGCCAGTTCTGACCGGTGGCAACGGCGGCTATCACAATGAGCATCGAAAGGGCCGCGCTGGTTAGAAATCGTTTGATATGGCGACTGTCGCTGCGCTTTTCAATGACATCCCGGCAGGCTGAAACGATCTCCCCGGGAGTGAGCCGGGTGCCGTTCTCCCTGGGTGAGCCGCCGATATCCCCGGATCCACCCCAGCGGCTGACGTCAATACGCCCTTTGATGGCTGGATCCATGAAGTTCAAGCGCTGGTAGACGTCCTCCAGATTGACCGGCATAAACAGGTCGACCTGCCTCAGGGTATAGTCCGTGGTGCCTCTTTGCAACGCCACCCACCCCAGCCGGTTGCCGTAGAGTTTGGTCAGGTGGGGCTCTAACTCGTAGATGCCCAAATCCGAAGCCACCACCACCGCAATGCGATTGTTGGTCAGTTCTATTCGGGCTAGTTCCTCGACACCCTTGAAGTTGTCCAGTTCCTGCAATTTGATCAAAAATTGATCCAATTTACGAAGGATGCCGACGGTGAAATCTACGAAATCAGTTTTGGCCCATTCCCCGGCCTTCTTCAATTCCAGCTCGTCGGCCCGAAGGCGGTCGATGACCCGCATCAGCCGCTGGATCAGGTCGGTCGGCAAACCGCTCAACTCGCGCATGTCCAGACCCAGGGCATCGATAATCCCCTCCAGCCGTACCAGCGCGAAGAGAGAGCGCCGATGGATCGCGTCTTTGTTGTTGATCCGTTGGTGGTTGAGAATGATCCAGATGGCCAAAATGGTGTCCAGGTCCGGGTCATTGGCAAAAATTTTCCACTCCCGTTCGCGCAGATCCAGACCTTTCACGCACATGATCAGCGCCTGCTCGCAGGTGGCCAGGGTGAAGGCACGAACGCACCCCTCGTGGTGGTCCAGATTGTAAATTTTCTTTTCGTGATCCAGGAACGGCTCGGATTGGGCGACGCCATCCAGGAATATCGTTCCCGGCAGGGCCTTGCGGGCGGCAGATGCGGTGACGGTCAGGCCGGCCTTGATGACCACCTGCAGGTTGGGGGCTTCGAGGCAGGTCAACACGCGGTCTGAACCCACCGCCTTGACCGCGTAACGATCGGGAAAGACGGTTGCAGCGGTCGGTGGCGAAGTAAGAGAAATGTTATCCGCTATCGCGTCGGTGTTTTCAGTATCGTCCATTTCCGGTCGATGATCCTGCTCGATTGATGAAATCGACTGATGCCGGGGAAATCGGCGCGCTGTATTCATAGCAATCAGCGCGGCGAGGGTCAACAGCCAAATGGTCGATGGACCCGGCAAACACCTTCCCCAGCGCGTGGCGTTGGTCGGTCGTACCGGGGCCGGATTCTCAAGCGGCGACTTTGATCCGACCCACCACCGCCTCGACCGCCTCAAGAATTTCTCCGGAACGCAGCACGCGGGCCATGATCTCCATGTCCGTGTATAATTCCCGATCCTGAGCCATGTAAGGCACATGGCGGCGGATGATTCGGTAGGCTTCGCGGGTGCCCCTGCCTGCCGTCAGGCGCTGTTTTTGGGTGAGCAGGTCGTACGCCTGAGCCGCACAGAGCAGTTCGATGGCGATGACGGTTTCGACGTTGGTCAGGATTTCGCGGCTCTGGCGGATGGCGATAGTCCCCATGCTGACGTGGTCCTCCTTGTTGGCGGAGGTGGGGATCGAGTCCACGCAGGCCGGGTGGGCCAGCACCTTGTTTTCCGATACCAGGGCTGCGGCTGCATATTGGGCAATCATGTAGCCCGAGTTGATCCCGCCATCGTTGATCAGAAAGGCGGGCAGTCCGCTGAGCTGGGGGTTGACCAGCCGTTCGATGCGTCGCTCGGAAACGCTGCCCAGTTCCGCCAATCCCATGGAGAGATAATCGGCGGCCATGGCAATCGGTTGACCGTGGAAATTGCCCCCCAGGCGCACCTCTTCGGTGTCCGCGAAAATCAGGGGGTTGGTGGTGGTTGAATTGATTTCGATTTGAATCACCCGACGGGCATGAATCACCGCATCCTTGCTGGCGCCATGGATCTGGGGGGCGCAGCGCAGGGTGTAGGCGTCCTGGACCCGGGCGCACCCTTCGTGGGAAGCGATGATTTGGCTGTCTTCGGTCAGGCGCAGCATGTTGTCCGCGGTGACCAGCTGCCCCGGGTGGGGGCGGACGTGGTGGATGCGCGGGTCAAATTCACTCTTGGAGCCCATGAGCACTTCCAGGGTCATGGCGCAGGCGATGTCCGCCATCTTGGAGAGACGCAAAGCATCATGCACCACCAGCGCGCCGATGGCCGTCATGACTTGGGTGCCGTTGATCAGGGCCAGGCCCTCTCCCGCCGCCAGGGCCAGCGGGGGTAAACCGATCTGATCGAGCGCCGCAGCACCGGACAGGCGCTTGCCTTGATAATCGGCTGCGCCTTTGCCAATCAACACCAGGCCCAAGTGCGCTGTCGGGGCCAGATCGCCGCTGGCGCCCACCGAGCCCTTCTCGGGCACCACCGGCGTCACCCCATGATTGAGAAAAGCGAGCAGGTACCGAATCGTCTCCATGCGACAGCCGGAATAGCCCATGCACAGGTCGTGCACCCGCAGAGCCATGATCGCCCGTACAACCGACCCGGACAGCGGGTTACCCACCCCGGCGGCGTGACTCATGAGGATGTTTTCCTGCAGCCGCCGTGTGTCGTTGACGGAAATGGTCACATCGCACAGCGCGCCAAAGCCGGTCGTGATGCCGTATATAACCCGTTTCTCCTTGACCCAGCGTTCGATCAGGGCACTGGTTCTCGCCACCCGTTCCTTGCCGGCGGCTGAAACCGTGACCGGGCGGTTCAAACGCGCAACCGCCGCCAGGTCGTCGATGGTGATGGTGGCTTTATCCAGCAGCAGGGGTCTCATGGTCGCCAATCCTCTCCTGAGGGGTGTACACAGGCACGTGTTCAGCCACGGCTGCATCCAGGGTGTCGTCGTCGACCAGAAAAGGAATCGTAATCTGATCGCCGTTGTCATTGTCTGCATTGTAAGCGGCGGCCACCTGCATGGCGTTGGGGTTTCTGGCCCAGTTGCGCCGGGCCACGCCGCCCATGACATCCCAGTTGATGGCCGAACCGATGATGGTGTCCACCCGGCGGCTGCCATCCAGAACCAGGCCGAAACCGCCGTTGATGGCCTTGCCGATGCCGGTGCCCCCCCCATTGTGCAGCGCCACCAGGGACATGCCCCGGGCGGCGTTTCCGGCAAAGCAATGGGTGGCCATGTCGGCCGTCACGTTGCTGCCGTCCGTGATGTTGGCGGTTTCGCGGAACGGGGAGTCGGTGCCGCCGGGGTCGTGGTGATCCCGGCCCAGCATGATCGGTCCCACCTGTTTATTTCTCACCATTGCGTTGAAGGCCAGTGCGATGCGCCGGCGCCCCTGGGCATCCTGGTAAAGGATTCGGGCCTGGCTGCCCACCACCAAACGGTTTTGACCGGCGTCGCGGATCCAGACAAAATTGTCGCGATCCTCGGGACGGCGGTCGGGATCGATGCAGGTCATGGCGGCCCGGTCGGTCTTTTGCAGATCCTGTGGGTCGCCGCTGAGGCACACCCAGCGGAAGGGGCCGTATCCGTAATCAAAGATGGGCCCCATGATCTCCTCGAAGTAGGAGGGAAAAACGAAGCCCTCCTTGACGTCCCTGCCGTTGCGGGCCACATCCGCGACTCCGGCATCGAAAACCGCTTTGAGGAAGGCGTTGCCGTAGTCGAAAAAATAGGTGCCCCGCTGGGACAGCGTTCGGATCAGGTCGATGTGTCTTCTCAAGCTGGCGTCGACCAGTCGGCGGAAGGACCGGCGGTCTTCGGTCAGCAGCCGGGTGCGTTCGGCGAAACTGACCCCTTGCGGACAGTAGCCGCCCTCGTAAACCACGTGGCAGGAGGTCTGGTCCGAGAGCAGGTCCACCGGGATGCGCTGGTCGACCAGGTACTGCAGCAGGTCCACGACGTTGCCATGGTAGGCGATGGAGAGGGCGTGTTTTTCTGCTTTGGCCGCCAGCGCCGTTTTCACAATCTCGGCCAGGTCGGCCGATACCAGCTTGACCCACCCCTGGCGCTGGCGGGTTTCGATGCGCGAACCATCCACTTCGGCGATGATGGAGACCGCTTTGCAGATCTCGGCGGCCTTGGGTTGGGCACCGCTCATGCCGCCTAACCCCGAGCTGACAAAGAGCAGGCCGGCCAGGTCGCCGTCGGCCGGAACACCGCACATTTTGCGTCCAG
>CAYZWN010000235.1:0-885 GCA_964482185.1 uncultured Roseivirgaceae bacterium | reverse complement strand
TGGGGGCCGATGTACATCCAGCCGCCGGCCGTCATTTGGCCATAGGAGGAGACCCCCATCTGAGCGGCGATCTCCCAGTCCTCCGGGTTGTCAAACAGTCCTACCATCAGCCCGTTGGTGATGATGGCACGGGGGGCGTCGGGGTCGGAGCGAAAAAGGCCCAGGGGATGGCCGGACTGGATCACCAAGGTCTGGTCTTCGGTCAGGGCCTCCAGATATTTTTTGATCAGGCCAAACTGCATCCAGTTTTGACAGACACTGCCGGTTTCACCATAGGTGACCAGCTCGTATGGGTAAAGCGCCACGTCAAAATCGAGGTTGTTGTCTATCATCAGCTGAAAGGCCCGGCCGGCCAGGCAGTTTCCCCGGTATTGGTCGATGGGCAGGGCCCGGATCTCTCCCGGGGGTCGAAAGCGGTAGCCGTAAACCCGCCCCCGGCTTTTCAGTTCTGCCAAAAACTCGGGGATCAGGGCGGCGTGATGCCGTCCGGGCAAATAGCGCAGAGCGTTTTTCAGGGCGATGGCGGTCTGGCTGCGGCTGAGCCGGAAACCCCGGTCCGGGGCGCGGCGGATGCCGGGACGAAACGGGGGCATCGGCGGCAGCGGGCCGTCCAGATGGATTTTCATGGCCCGAGCGATATCCGTGTCAGTCAACATGGCGGTTTCCTTTTCTTAACGGGATCTACTCATTTTTATATCGAGCCCCAAAAAGAAGCAACCCGCCTCTCGAGAAATAATCTGGACAATCCCGGCCGGGGATGGGATAAAAACAGAGCCTTCCACTTTCATTATAGGAAATCGGCCCATGCAGAACCGATCGAAATTGTTGACCAGCGCAATAGCCTGCACCCTTGCCGCCGGCAAGGCCATCCTCGCGGTCTATGAA
>CAYZWN010000234.1:0-6606 GCA_964482185.1 uncultured Roseivirgaceae bacterium | reverse complement strand
TTGGAGACGAATGGCCGGATGAAAAGATCTGGAATTTTGCGCAAAAAGAAGGACTGACTATCGTCTCAAAAGACAGCGATTTCTCAAACAAAATCCTTCTTCATACACCGCCCCCAAAAGTCATTCACACTAAGTTCGGCAATTTGAAAATGAAAGATTTTTATTCCCATATCAATTCTGTCTGGAAGGATGTATTGGAATTAAATACCACTCATAAACTTGTAAATGCTTTTATGGATAGAATTGAAGGGATAATTAAATTTTTTTAGACGGCTATAAGTAGGGTCTTATTTCAATGGATATGAATCAATAGTTTTCATGTATGCCTATTCCATCAGTTTTTATGTTCCATTAGATTTGAAACAATAATTTTAAATGAATATAGTCATCATAAAATACAATGCAGGAAATGTAGTTTCCGTCACCAACACGCTAAACCGGTTGGGTGTGGAGCCGCTTGTCAGCGATGATCCCGAAACAATCAGGGTGGCAGATAAGGTGATTTTTCCGGGAGTGGGAGAGGCCAGCACCGCCATGGAGTACCTGCGAGCCAGGAAACTGGACAATTTGATCGTCAACCTGAAACAGCCATTTTTAGGTATTTGCCTTGGTCAACAGTTGATGTGTCAACATTCTGAAGAAAATAATACCGATTGTCTCGGAATATTTAATCTGAATGTCCTTCGGTTTGAGCAAAAGCTGAAAGTGCCGCATATGGGCTGGAACAAGCTTTTTGACATGCAGGGGCCACTATTTGATGGCTTGCCGGCAGATGCATTTATCTATTTTGTGCACAGCTATTATTGTGAACTTGGCCCGGAGACCATTGCGAAGTCTGATTACATCAACCCATTCAGCGCTGCATTACACAAAAATAATTTTTATGCCATTCAGGGCCACCCGGAAAAGAGCGGACTTACCGGACAGCGATTTTTGGAGAACTTCTTAAAATTATAAAAATGATCATTATTCCGGCGATTGACATTATTGATGGCAAGGCCGTCAGATTGACCAAAGGCGATTACAATCAAAAGAAAATATATAACGAAGACCCGCTGGAGGTAGCAAAAATGTTTGAAGCCTCAGGAATTATGCGGCTTCATTTGGTTGATCTGGATGGAGCAAAACAAAAGCGGATCATCAATCAAAAAGTACTCGAAACCATTGCCGCCAGGACAAAGCTAAAAATTGATTTTGGTGGCGGTGTCCAGTCAGACCATGACATACAGCTCGCTTTTGACTCCGGCGCACATCAGGTGACCGGTGGCAGCGTGGCAGTTAAAAATCCTGATTTATTTGAAGGATGGCTGCTCAAACACGGAGTTGACAAAATCATCCTTGGCGCAGACGTGCTCAATGGAAAAATTGCCGTCAGCGGCTGGCAGGAAGACAGTGTCTGGTCACTTGATGATTTTTTAGCAAAATATGTTGCGAAGTCCATAAAATATGTGATTTCGACCGACGTAAGCAAGGATGGTGTGCTTGCCGGCCCGGCAGTGGATTTGTACAGAGATATGGTGGAGAAATTTCCCGGTCTGGAGGTGATTGCAAGTGGGGGCGTGTCAAATATGAGTGATATACTTGAGCTGGATAAACTTCCTTTGCACGGGGTGATTGTCGGCAAGGCGATCTATGAAAACCGGATAAGTTTGAAGGAGATTGAGGAGTTTGTTTCAGGTTAGGTTATGGACAACGGGTTATGGGAAATGCTGGAAAGATTGCGGTGTTTAACCGTAATTGATTTTTGTTTTTCTCTTCCAGTATTTGTAATTAGAAACAGAAAAGATAAATCTCTTTTTGATGAGTGATTTGATCTTAAAAACTTTTGTCTGATAATAAATATGGGTAATCATAACCACGAGAGAAAGACCATGTGGGTTGTTGTGCTGACGGCAATTACGATGGTTGTGGAAATAATTTATGGGCTAAGCACCAAATCAATGGCACTGCTTGCAGATGGCATCCACATGGGGTCACACGTGCTCGCGATCGGCCTCAGTTGGATAGCATATGTTATTGTCAGAAAGGTTTCACAGAATAACAAATTTAAAGGGGATTCAGACAAGATATTGTCACTTTCCGGTTATAGTAGTGGCTTGTTGCTACTCATCTTTGCTTTTGTGATCATCGTTGAATCTGTTGAGAGACTGTACAACCCAATCGAAATAGCCTATAAAGAAGCCATACTGGTAGCCATCATTGGGCTTATTGTAAATATTCTCAGCGCCGTCATTTTACATCATGATCACGAGCACAGCGATCACAACATAAAAGCTGCATATCTGCATGTCATTGCTGATGCGCTCACCAGTCTGTCTGCCATTTTAGGCTTAACAGCCGCCATGATCTGGAATATCCCATTTATCGACACCATCGCAGCTTTGATCAGTTCATTTGTGATTATAAAATGGTCGGTTGGTCTGCTAAAGGAATCAGGCGGTGTTTTGTTGGATATAAAAAGTGAGGGTGGGAGGGGCCATGGTCATCACCACCATCATCATCACTAAACGTTAGTGTGCTATGGCGTGGCTTTCTTTCAATTTGCTTCTGAAAAAGTATTTGACCGATATCCGGAAGAAGTATTTTTTTTCAGAAGGTTGAAACAATCGTTACCCTTTTTCCTCAAAGCACTAAGATTATAATTGCCGGCATCTGGCAGGAAAAGAAAAGGGGCATTTGGGAGAATTACTTCCCAAACGCCCCAAAAGGTTATGGTTGCTAGAATGGGAAAAGGCTATTTGGAAGGTGGGTTGACTTCATACCCTTGTCCTTGCAGGACATTCAACATGTCATACCAGTAGCGCATAAACGTGATTTTACCATCCACTACCACCCCTGCTGTATGATAAGGGATCGTTATGGCTTTACCGGTCGTTTTGTTCTGAACGGTATTGGTTCCCCATGATAAAACCCATTCACCCTCGTTCCAGCTGTTGGTGACTTTTACAGGCAGATAAAGTTCTCCTGTAAGGGTGTGTTTGAATTGATTCGTGCTATTGGTGTAATACGCTTTGTGCTGGGCTTTTGTCAGGGAGTCAAGTCCTCCTCCCAAACCATAAACCATTGCCCCAGGAGCAAGCTGCGCATCCATAGTGGCTACATCTCCGGCCTGAAGAGCTTTGGTGTATTTCTGCACCACTTCCAAAGCTTTCGCTGCATTCTGAAACTCCAGGGTCACGACCGGATCCTGTGCTTTTGAAATCATTGGCATCAGCATTATAGACATTGCCAAAGCCATCATAGTTTTTAAATTTTTCATAGAAAGTAGGTAAGGTTAATTGTCGGGAATCACAATAGATTCTTTTGGTTAATTACCTGATATTTAATTGATAATCAAACTTGTCTTGGACGAATGAATACTTTTACTGTCCAAAGACAAGGAATTTTTTACCGAAGCAATGAAGTAAAATGGTTTCTTTTTTAAAAGTTTGCTTTCCTGAAAGCTTATTGGTTTTCAAATCACCTTTAGACAAACTTTGTAAAATCTGATTGATACGCATCAGCTATTTGGATAAGGAATATTGAAAAAATGAAGATCAGGTAAGTGGCTGTTTTTATTTTAACTAATAAATACAATCAGGAAAGAAATATTGTATAAAATAAAACATACCAATGCCACAACGTAGGGTTGATAGTCTTTCCCATTCCGCATATCCATCCAAATCAGTCCCATCAATATGAAATTCATTATTGCATAGGTAATTGGCATGGCTATTAAGTCATTTTGAAAAATGTTATACGTCCATCTACCAACAGTTGGGTCAATAAGCACAACTACTGATGCAATAAAATATCGCATGTGTTTAGCCGTTGTTCTGCGATGCTTGATGGCCAGAATATAGAGAATGATCAATAATGACATGGTGCCGATGGGGAAAACCAAATTTTGATTATTCCCCTTTTGAATAGCATTATAAATCATCGGTATAAAACTCAATATCCATATAGGGAAAATCACATAAGTGAAACGACCCAAAAGTTTGTGCCATCGATATTGCTTATTCAGTATCAGAAAGGGCTGTGTGATTAAAACCGCAACCCATAAGGCGGAAATAAGGAAGTGTATATGCACCAGGAAGTCAATTTTCTGATTGAACTCGGGGAATAAGCCAAAGTAACTGGGATAAAATCCGATGGCTACCAGGGGAAGAATTAACAAGAAAAAGAAGCCTGTTTTTTTGTAGCTACTTTCCATTTATCCGCTTATTGAATGGGTGCATAGTCATAATTTTCATAGTGATTTGGATTATTTACTCCACCGGTCTTAGCGCCTAAGTCCAATGGAGGGTATTTTATTTAAAAATGCCCATATCCACATCTTTAATGAATTTTATCAATCCGGCGAAATAAGCTTCAGCGTCATCATATTGAGATAGGTGACTTCCATTTGTCGTGACGCTGCGTCCTTTTTGCACCCGGGTGCTCATCCACTCCATATATTTGGGATCCATGGTATCATATTTTCCTCCCAACATTAATGTTGGCACCTGTATTTCCGGGAGTCTGCCAGACACATCCCAACCTTTCAGGCTGGCATTTCCCGTTATTCCAAATTCGCTGTATCCTTGCATATAGATGTAGATATATGGATTGAGATGCTTAAATGTCCGGTTAACAAATTCCGGCCATTCATCTAAAGGCTTTCTCAGCACATGCCTGGTGTAGTAGTGTTGCTGAACCAGTTCAGCATATCTGGGATTGCCGAAATCTTCATTGGCCTCAAACTCTTTGATTTCTTCGTAAACATCTGGAGGGAGTTGCGGCCCCAATACTTCGGCTGCATATTTTTCGTATTCAGGAAGGCTCGCTACCATGTTTGATATGATTAAGCCTTTTAAATGATCCTGGTATTTCAGCGCATATTCCAGAGCCAAAATGCCACCCCATGATTGGCCTAACAAATAAAAGTTATCTCTATTAAGGTTCAGGGCTTTTCGCACTTGTTCCACTTCTTCGACGAAATGTTCAATGGTCCACAGCGTTGAATCATTGGGCTGGTCGCTGTAGTAACTTTCCAACTGGTCATAATAAATATACTCTATTTGTTCATTGGGAAGAAAGCCGTCAAAGTTTTCAAAAATCTCGTGCGTTCCGCCGGGGCCACCGTGAAGTAATAAAACTTTCATTTTAGGATTGTTGCCCATGCGTTTGGTCCATACATGGAACGTGCCCCTAGATGTTTCTACAGGAATCATTTTAATGCCGCCCGTAATTTGATCGTCACTGTTGGAATAATCAAAATAACTACTCCCCTGAGCATGCGTGATGTTCTTTTCATGATTTTCTGTACAACCCATCAAGAGTAATAGGATAATCATCATCTGTGTTGAAGTATGCTTTATCATTTTTTGTATTTGTTAATTGAAAGTCTTAAATGAACCATTCCTTGTATTGTTGAATAATTCATGCCTTCGAATAGCTTTATGCTCCCTCGGTCTTGTCGGAACGCTAAGACCAGTGGGTTCGATAAATGATATTAATGCAATTACTGATTTTTTCATTAATATTTTTTGATTGCCACCGGTGCTGGTTTTAAATTTCTAAAAGGCTGTAGCTTTAGATAGGTAAGCGATCTCCATAGCCACTCTACTGGACCAAATTTAAATTTTTTCAACCAGTACCAGCTTATGATCATTTGAAAGCCTATGATCAGCAAAGCAATGACTAAAAGTTCGATATTCCTGAATTTACCAATTAAACCAAGTCCCCAGTGAAAGAATAAGAATGTGCCGATCAGGGATTGGAACACATAATTTGTAAGCGCCATGCGCCCATAAGGGGCAAGCCATGAAAGTGATTTTTGCATTTTTGGCAATTCAAAAAGGTATAAAAACCCAGCGGTAAGAAATATCGTGAAGAAAAAGTTGAAATTATCGTAAGCGGACAGTGCAAACATAGACCACCATGAAGTGAAATCAAATATGCTTTTCATTTGGGAAAACAAGTACCAAAAAATCGGGATCATGGCAATCGTACCAACAAATGACCACAGAATTACTTTTTTAAGAATAGCTGCATTTGTTTGCAAATTTTCAAGGAGCCGGGATCTTCCAACCCACATACCGAGCAGGAAAAAGGCGAATGTAAGATAACCACGACCAAATACGCCCATCTGAAAATTGAATTTGCCAATCATCGCAATAAAATTCACACGCCATACATCCAACAAGGTGCCACTTGTGAGCGCCGCCATATACTTTTCATCAAAATTTTCAACATTCAATGCAAGGATGGATTCGTTGCCAAAAATACCATAGGACAAAAACCGCCCTCCCCCCAGAAACAAAACGACAGCCAGAGCAAGCACAACCTTATTGCTGACACTATAAAAAGGTATCAGCAAAAATCCGAAAAGCACATACACCACCAGGATATCTCCGGAATAGAAAGAATTGTGCGCCACACCGATTCCCAATAATACCAATAAACGCCACAGGTACCGCATTTTGTAAGGCACTCCGCTCTTCTCAGCATTATCCATCTGTATGAAGTAGCTTAGGCCAAACAACAATGAAAACAGGGCAAAAAACTTTCCCCTGATTCCCCAAAAGGAGATCGCATCTACTGCGGTGTCCACAGGTCCGGAAAACATAACAGCCTGCATCT
>CAYZWN010000233.1:0-6620 GCA_964482185.1 uncultured Roseivirgaceae bacterium | reverse complement strand
TTCAGCAACCACGGAGGAAAACAACTTGAGCTGATTTACGGTTCGTCCGCGCTCTCCCACGATGCGCGCTTCCGGAAGACCGGTCTCGGCCATCGCGCGGAGAATGAGCTCATCCCCAAGGCTTATAATTTCTTCACTGATTTTATCCAGGAATGCGGCTCTTCTGCTTCTTGACACTTCGCGAAATGCATCATAAGCCAGATCTGCTTTTTCGAATGCAGCATTGATTTCTTCATGCGTGGCCTCTGCAAATACCGGAACCAGTTGCTCGGAATTAACCGGGTTTATGGCAGTGAATGTAATTTCTCCTTTTTTTGAAAACTGACTTCCTATAATTTGACTTCCTGTGATAACCATTTGATCATAAATTTTTAAAACAATGAATTTAGGCATGCTTTTATACTTCAGCTAATGCTAAGCCAAATATTCAATGAAGCAATGTCAATATTTTGTAAAATTTGAAAAACCCAAAGAAAACCTTTTTGCTTACGGATGCCCAGTCAATATCGGCATTACAAATAAACTTGCAATAATTCTTTTATACCATTTGAAATGGAGCGTCTCCATAAAAATTGATTATCTTTAACCGATTCGCATATGATTCCGGATATTTTTCAAATTCAACTGCCTCTGACAGATCCTGTTCTGAAGTTTCTGATAATACTGCTTATCATATTATTTATCCCTATCCTGTCAGATAAGTTACGTATACCACATTTGTTGGGTATGATCATCGCCGGCGTACTGATCGGGCCGCACGGTTTTAATTTATTGGCGCGGGACAGCAGTATTATTTTATCAGGCACTGCCGGTTTACTGTATATTATGTTTCTGGCCGGCCTGGAAATAGATATCAAGGACTTTCGTAAAAATGCCGGGAAAAGCACACTTCTCGGCTTATACGGATTCCTTATTCCCATGGTATTAGGCTCTTTGGCAGGCATCTATTTGTTGCAATTTTCTGTTGCCACCTCTGTCTTACTGGCCAGCATGTTTGCTTCGCATACGCTTATTACCTACCCTATCGTGAGCAAACTCGGCATTTCAAAGAGCAGGTCAGTTAATATATCTGTGGGGAGCACACTAATCACCAATATTTTGGCCCTGCTTGTACTCGCTATTATCGTTGGCCTGTCCACCGGTGAGATAAACGGCTATTTCTGGTTTAAGCTGATTACCTCTTTTCTGGTTTTCACGCTTGTTATTGTTTTTCTTTTCCCAATCATAGCCAGATGGTTCTTTAAACGGTACATTGATAATGTATCCCAGTATATTTTTGTTTTAGCAATGGTATTTTTTGGTGCCGTATTATCGCAGTTTGCGGGTATTGAGCCGATAATCGGGGCATTCATGGCAGGGCTGTCACTGAGCCGCCTGATACCTCGCACATCTTCTTTAATGAACAGAATCGACTTTGTCGGTAATGCTATTTTCATTCCTTTTTTTTTAATTGGCGTCGGTATGCTCATCGATTACCGGGCTTTTAGTGATATTGATACCATTTTTGTGGCCGTGGTCATGTCGATGATTGCGACAGCAGGCAAGTATATTGCAGCATGGCTGACGCAGAAAAACCTCAAGTTCAATAAAGATGAAAGAATCCTGATTTTCGGACTAACCAATCCCCAGGCTGCCGCCACCCTTGCTGCTGTACTGGTGGGATATAATATAATTCTCGGATATGATGCCAATAATGAGCCTGTAAGACTGCTGAACGACAGCATATTGAACGGTACAATTATTATGATATTGGTTACATGCACAATTGCCTCATTTGCCACCCAAAGAAGTGCGGCAAGGGTCGCCTTGCAGGAACAGGAAGATGAGCAAACAGATGAGAATTTCGAAAGGATTTTAATACCGCTCAGCAACCCAAAAAATATCGAGGAATTAATAAACCTCAGCAATATCATTAAATCAAAGAATAATCGGGACGGCATGTATGCACTGAGAATATTGAATAGTGAGAAAACATCAACTGAACTGGTTAGCGATGCCAAAAAGCTTCTTGAAAAAGCTAAAATTGTTGCATCCGCCACTGATATTGAACTCCGGACACTCCTGCGATTTGATTTGAACCTGGTAAACGGAATTACAAATATTATTAAGGAAAACGGAATAACTGACCTGATTCTGGGCCTGCATGCCCAGGGAGGAATCACAGACTCGTTTCTTGGAAACATTACCGAAGGCGTATTAACCAAAAGCAATATATCAACGTACATTTACCGGCCATTTCAGCCAATCTCGACAATAAAAAGGCATATTGTCATTATCCCGGTGAAAGCTGAATATGAAATTGGCTTTTCATTCTGGATCGCAAAAATCTGGAACATCGCCATCAATACCGGTTCAAAAATCGTGTTTTATTCAACATCTGAAACATTAAAAATCGTTAAGAATATCTATGCCAAACATCCTATACAGGCAGAGTTTAACATTTTTAGTGATTGGGAAGACTTTCTGGTTTTATCAAGAAGCATCAGGATTGACGACAACTTGGTTATTGTTATGAGCAGAAGAAACCTCTTATCTTACCATACAGTCATGAGCAGGATACCCAATTACCTTAACAAGTATTTCACTGAGCAGAGTTTCATTCTTATTTATCCATCCCAAAGCTTTACCATCGGTGAGGAGAACGTTGATATGATAAATCCGTCTTTGTTGGGTACAATTGAGAAGATTGATACCATTGGCAAAACTATCGCAAACATATTCAGAAAGCACAAATAGGTTGGTTGACAGCGGCCCGTTTATTCTTTAAAGTCTGAATTCTGCTTTCTAAAAGATTGTCCGGTAATTTTTACCTCGCATTGTGATTTGTGGATGATCAAAAGTAGGTTTGCACCTTAAATAAAGTCATCGTGCCTTTTTAGAAACTGCTTATGGATTGCCCGCTATGTAAAAGCTTGCTGCAAACTAATATGGACGATTATTTTTATAAATGTGATTGCTGCGAAGCTATCGTTAAAGATAAGGCGTATTATCTTTCTGCTGAGGAGGAGAAAAGCAGGTATGAAGAGCATAACAACGATGTTAATGATTTTGGCTATCAAAAATTTACTGCTCCGGTCACCAATGCGATACTAGAGAAATATGAACCACATCATACAGGTCTGGATTACGGATGTGGCACAGGTCCGGTTATCACCGAAATGCTCAGGCAAAATGGGTATCAGGTAAGGCTTTATGATCCGTTTTTTCATCCTGACATGGATTATCTGAATCACCGGTATGACTACATTTTCAGCTGTGAAGTATTTGAGCATTTTCACAATCCAAATGATGAAATCGTAAAAATCGTCAACTTACTGAAACCTGGCGGCCGGCTTTTGATTATGACGCATATCTATGATCCTTCTATTCCATTCAAACACTGGTATTACCGCAATGATGCCACGCACGTTTTTATTTATCAAAAGCCCACCTTTTTATATATAGCCAGGGTATTCAAGTTGGAAATTGAATCATTAAATAATCGCATGGCAGTTTACAGGAAACCTTTCTGATTTTGCGTCAAGGATTAAATGATGTCTGGCTGAAAATAAACCGCAAAGACGCTCTGCCTTTCGTGTTGTGAAACGGTATCGTAATTCTTTCTGACCAGAATTATATATGCTGGAATACGGACAGATTACTATTAATATGACAGTAAGTTGCTCAAAAAAAACGGTTGTTGGACACAACAACCGTTTTAAACAAATTTCTAATATCAATAATACTATTCGGATAGCGATAGCCTGATCACCTTGTCCGGGTTATTAAGCACAACGTAAATGGCGCCATCCGGGCCGGTTTGCACATCACGAACGCGGCCGAGATTTTTTATTATGGTTTCTTCATGAATCACCCGGTCTTCATGGCTTTGAAGCAATCTTACTTCCTCGTATTTCAAAGCACCGACGAGCAGGCGGTTCTGCCATTTTGGAAACATATTGCCTTTGTAAAAGTCCAACCCGCAAACGGCTATGGATGGTTTCCAGTACAAATTGGGTTGCTCCATGCCTTCTTTTTGAAATGCTTCGGTTATGATGGTTCCATCATAGTTGCGTCCGTAGGTTATGACCGGCCAGCCATAATTCTTACCTGACCTGATCAGGTTGAGTTCATCCCCGCCAAAAGGTCCGTGCTCGGTTGACCATAGTGCATCGGTCCCGGGATGTATGGCCAAACCCTGCGGATTTCGATTGCCATAAGAATAAATACTCTTCATGGCATTAGGTGTATTCACAAACGGGTTATCTTTTGGAATATCACCGTTTTTCATAATTCTATGCACCTTGCCATTGGGTCTTGACAGGTCTTGTGCCATATTTTGAACGCCCCGGTCGCCGATACTGAAATACAAAAAACCTTCCTTGTCAAATACAATCCTGCAACCGTAATGGTGTCTTGTTGTTAAATATGATTCGGCAGGTGCTTCAAAAATCAACTGCTCATTGGTCCATCGGTTGCCCATGATCTGACCGCGTACTATCCGTGTCATGGCTGGCGGTCGATCTTCCTGAGTGTCTTTTAGTACATGGCTGTAAGCCAGGTATATGTACCCGTTGTCGCTGTATTTCGGGTCCACTGCCACATCAAGCAAGCCGCCCTGGCCTTCGTGGAGTACTTCGGGCGTGCCTTCCACTGCTCCCTGAACAAGCTGACCGTTTTTGACCAATCTCAGCCTTCCGGGTCTTTCAGTAATCAACACTGTTTCTGCATCAATGAAGTCTATGCTCCATGGTATTTCCAGTCCATCTGCAACGATATCGACTTTTAGTTTGTAATCCTGAGTTTCTATCACAGTGGGTGTTGCTGGTCTGCTGACGCCTGCTTTTTTCTCTTCCTCCTGAAGAAATGTGACCAGCGAATGAATTTGATCGTCGGTCAGTGTACTTTCGTAAGAGGGCATGCCAAGGTGCTGAATGCCGAACTTGATGTTGCGGAACATGTAGCCTCTTTCGCCGCCGAACTGCCAGATGCCATCGACGAGACTCTGCGCATTCCCGCCTTCGAAATTCTGACCATGGCAGTTTGAGCAGAATTCGTCATAGATTACACGTGCGCCCTCCAGGTTGGTATTACTCTGGGAAAACGAAGATGCCGAAAAGCAAAAGATGGTGAATATGATAAGGATTGATTTTTTCATTATTGGAGTTTAAGTTTAGTTTTTAATCGAATTAATAACCTCTGAGGCATTTTTTTGTTCAGGCCTTGCCACACTCAGAAAGCTAAGGTTTGTATTTCTCATGTTGGTAATACATTACAATATATTTGGTTTTACCACAACTGGTGTACATAATTTTTAACATATCGATTATAAATCTCGTCAATCCGGAAGAGCGTTTTTTCATCAAGATCAGGGATAGCAGCGGCTGATACATTTGCATGAATCTGTTCAACCCGCGAAGCGCCGGGGATGATGCAGCTAACTTCTTTTTTCATCAGAATCCACTTGAGCGCCAGGTCGGTAAGCGAAATACCTGAAGGTACAATTTGCCTGAGTTCTTCCACGGCATCAATTCCTGCATCATAAGGAATGCCAGAAAAAGTTTCGCCTTTATCAAACATTTCACCATTCCGGTTGAAGCGCCTGTGATCTCCGGGCTCAAAGCTGGAGTTTTTGGAAAATTTCCCAGTGAGTAAACCGCTCGCCAGGGGTACCCGCACGATGATGCCTACATTTTTTTCAGATGCTTTTTTGAAGAAATACTCATGCGGCCGCTGACGGAAGATGTTATAAATAATCTGCACTGTGGCCACATTATCATATTCGATGGCCTTGAGCGCTTCTTCCACCTTTTCAACACTCACTCCGAGATTCAGGATTTTCCCTTCTGCCTTCATGTTTTCAAATTCACCAAATATTTCTGGTCTGTAATAAACCTCTGTCGGCGGGCAATGCAACTGTATCAGGTCGATGCAATCTATGCCGAGCCGTCCGAGCGAGTCTTCCACGTATTTTCTTAAAACCGCAGGCTTGTATCCTTCATTCACGTGCGGATTGATTTGACGCCCGCATTTAGTGGCGACATAGATTCTTTCACTATATTTTTTTATGATTTTCCAAACAGCCTTTTCACTCTCTCCTCCTTCATAAACGTCGGCTGTATCAATGAAATTAATGCCCTTATCCAGGGCGGCCTCTAAAATTTCACTGGCCAATTTATGATCAAAGCCCGAACCCCAGCGACCGCCAACCTGCCAGGTGCCGAGGGATATTTCTGAGATATTGAAGCCGGATTTGCCGAGTTTTCTGTAATTCATTTTTCTTTGGGGATATATTTTAAAAGAATTATTCTACTTATCAGCCACCGGACAAAATTATCCAAAAAATCCAGGATATGTATTTTTAAATGGCCAATATCAAACTGATCTGCTTTGAAAGCCACATCAATTTAACCAAAACCAGTGGCAATCAGATGAATTTGTCATGATTTCTTTTTATCCGTAGAAACTTAAGGCAAAGCACTCCGGCTATTAAAACCCGTACCACATTGATTCGAAGTGGTGATACACTTTACGCTGTTGAGCTTGAAGCAATATTGCATATCTTTGCTAAACATAACTGCATTGATGATTAATATTCTCAGATTGCTTCTATATCATTCTCTTGTAGCAATAACTGAATT
>CAYZWN010000232.1:0-6656 GCA_964482185.1 uncultured Roseivirgaceae bacterium | reverse complement strand
AGGCAATGTATATAAGTCATATTATTGAGTCGATTTATCAGGATACCGGCTTGCATATAAATGGTATCATAGGTTCGGATGTGATAAAACAATGCCGTTTTGTCATTGATTATTTTAACGAGCAGATTTCATTTTACGAGTTTTAAGTTGCATAACTGGAAGGATTACATTTTTTAACATAGCGCTTTGATCAATCGGCATTTTTAAATGAAAAGATTATATATGCTTATTAAAGCAGGCACATTCGTGAATCCTGGATGGTACACGATCACGTTTTAATCGTAGATTTATCAGGAGGCCTATCGGCTGATAATTTCCCAAAATCCATTAGGTATTTATAGCTAAAACTCCTTTAATTCATAACTTAGTGAACTTTTAAAGAACAGTACTTTTTACAAAAACCGGAAAAATGAGCAAGGCAAAAATTCATGGAAACAGATTGAGAGGCGCAATGCCAAAAGTAGGAATCAGACCTGCAATAGACGGCAGGCTTGGTGGTGTGCGCGAATCTTTGGAAAGCATTACAATGGACATGGCCCGCAACGTGGCGGCGCTGATATCCGAAAAACTAAGGCACCCCGATGGCAGCAACATCGAATGTGTGATTGCCGATACCACTATCGGCCGTGCTGCTGAAGCGGCAGATTGCGAAGAAAAATTCTCCAGGGAAGGAGTGGGCTTGTCGCTTACCGTTACACCATGCTGGTGTTATGGAAGTGAGACGATGGATATGCATCCTACAAGACCCAAAGCAATCTGGGGTTTTAACGGTACCGAGAGGCCGGGAGCAGTATATCTTGCCGCAACCCTTGCCGGTCATAACCAAAAAGGACTGCCTGCTTTCAGTATTTATGGTCGGGATGTGCAGGATACCGGTGATCAGACTATTCCTGGTGATGTACAGGATATGATATTGAAATTTGTGAAAGCAGGCCTTGCCGTGGCAACAATGAAGGATAAGTCATATCTGTCGATCGGTTCGGTGTCGATGGGCATAGCCGGCTCTATTGTGAATACGGATTTTTTTGAGGATTACCTGGGAATGCGTTGCGAAAATGTGGATATGTCTGAAGTGTCCAGAAGAGTAGAAAAAGGTATTTACGATCATGATGAATTTGCCCTGGCCCTGGCATGGGTTAAGGAAAATTGCAAGGAAGGGAAGGATTTCAATCCGACGAAGAATCAACGAAGTAAATCCGAAAAAGATCAGGAGTGGGAATATGTTGTAAAGATGACCCTGGTAATCCGTGATCTGATGATCGGCAATGAAAAGTTAAAAACTTTAGGTTTCGGTGAAGAAGCGCTGGGCCATAATGCCATTGCCTCGGGCTTCCAGGGTCAAAGGCAATGGACCGATTATCTTCCCAATGGTGACTTCCCCGAAGCCATCCTCAATAGCTCGTTTGATTGGAACGGCATCCGGCAGGCTTTCATCGTGGCAACCGAAAACGACAGCCTGAATGGTGTCAGTATGTTATTTGGTCATCTGCTCAACAATTGTGGACAGGTATTTTCTGATGTGAGAACTTACTGGAGTCCGGATGCGGTAAAGCGCGTTACTGGCTGGAAGCCGGATGGCCTGGCGAGAGATGGTTTTATCCATTTGATCAATTCCGGATCTTCATCCCTCGATGGGAGTGGTGAGCAGTCTATTGAAGACAAACCCGCGATGAAACCTTACTACGATATTGCCGATGATGAAATGCAGAAATGCCTGTCTGCCACAAAATGGCCACCAGCGATTTATGAATATTTCCGGGGAGGAGGATTTTCATCTCAATTTAAAACCAAAGGTGGCATGCCTGTTACGATGTGTCGGATTAACCTGGTGAAAGGAGTGGGGCCTGTTATGCAAATTGCCGAGGGTTGGACAGTTGAGTTGCCGGAGAAGGTGCATCAAATACTGGATGAGCGCACCAACCCAACCTGGCCCACGACTTGGTTTGTGCCCAGAACGGACGGCAAGGGGCCATTCAGAGATGTTTATACTGTTATGGCTAACTGGGGCGCCAATCACGGCGCATTCAGCTATGGCCACTACGGAGCCGATCTGATCACACTTTGCTCTATGTTGCGCATACCCGTAAATATGCATAATGTGCCGGAAGAGCAAATATTCAGACCCAGCGCCTGGAATATGCTCGGAATGGATACCGAAGGTTCTGACTTCAGGGCATGTAAAAATTTCGGGCCCCTTTACGGGAAAAATTAATCCTACGGATTTCTATTTAAGGGAGGCCTGAACAAGGGCCTCTCGTTTTATCATTTTCTTTATATAAGATCATACCCAATTCTCCCATGGAAAAAAAATATATTATCTCTCTTGACTCCGGAACGACATCCAACAGAGCAGTTATTTTTGATCGAGACTTGAATATAAAAGGCATTACGCAGAAGGAATTCACACAGATTTATCCGAAACCCGGCTGGGTAGAACACGATGCCAATGAAATCTGGAAGTCACAATACAAGGTGCTAAAGGAGGCGCTGCAAGTGAACAATATTTCAACTGAAGAAATCGCGGCTATAGGCATCACAAATCAAAGGGAAACGACAATTATTTGGGATCGACGCACAGGTGAGCCTGTATCAAATGCAATTGTATGGCAGGATCGCCGTACGTCAGATACATGCGATCGTTTGAAGCAAAATGGCCATGCCGCAGAAATCAGGAAAAAGACCGGTCTGGTGATCGATGCGTATTTTTCAGGCACGAAAATCAAATGGATGCTTGATCATGTAAAGGGCGTCCGCGAAAGGGCCGAGCAGGGAGAACTCGCCTTTGGAACCGTTGAAACCTGGCTGGTCTGGAAGTTATCCGGAGGCAAGTTGCACATCACAGATGTTTCCAACGCCAGCCGTACCATGTTATTTAATATCAATACACTGGAATGGGATAAAGACATGCTCAAACTGCTTGATATTCCGGAAGCGCTATTGCCTGAAGTTGTGGATTCTTCTTCTGTTTATGGTACAGTTGATCCGGCAGTCATTGGTGGGCAAATTCCCATTGCAGGTATGGCCGGAGATCAGCAGGCTTCTCTTTTTGGCCAACTTTGTCATGAGAAAGGCATGGTGAAAAATACTTACGGCACCGGTTGTTTTGCTATGATGAATACGGGAGATCAGCCAGAGTTGAATTCAGAAAAACTCCTGGCGACAATCGCATGGAAAATTGGAGAAAAGGTACAATATGCAGTTGAGGGCTCTATCTTTGTCGGAGGAGCATTGGTGCAGTGGTTAAGAGATAACCTTCATATTGTGAAGTCAGCGCCTGAAATAGAAGATTTGGCCAGGCAGGCAGAAGACAACGGAGGCATAGTGATTGTGCCTGCTTTTGCAGGCCTTGGAGCACCACACTGGGATCAATATGCACGCGGAACCATTTTCGGAATCACACGGGCTACAACCAATGCGCATATTGCCCGGGCAACACTGGAAGCCATCGCGCTGCAGGTGAAAGACGCCATCGACGAAATGGCGGAAAGCTCAGGCGTTGCTATCCGGCAGTTGAATGTGGATGGCGGAGCCTCGGTGAATAATCTCCTCATGCAGTTGCAGGCCGACATTTTAAATTGCTCAGTCGTAAGACCGAAGATTACCGAAACCACAGCTTTGGGAGCTGCTTTGCTGGCCGGTCTGGCAGTGGGATTTTGGGAAGATTTTCAGGATATACGTAAACGATGGTCTGTTGACAAAACTTTTGAGCCGATGAAAGATTTTGATTGTGCAGCTTTGATCAAATACTGGAATAAAGCTGTTGAAAGAACAAAAAACTGGATAGAAGATTAATTAAAAACACAATGAAAAGAGAAGAAATGATCAGGCGCCTTAAGGAGGTGCATGAATGGGATATAGTTGTCATAGGAGGCGGGGCAAGCGGGCTTGGCACCGCACTGGATGCAGCATCACGAGGCTTTAAGACACTTTTGCTCGAACAGCACGATTTTGCAAAAGGCACATCGAGCAGGAGCACAAAGCTCGTGCATGGCGGTGTTCGCTACCTTCAGCAGGGTGATATCTCGCTTGTACTGGAAGCATTACGCGAACGGGGATTGATGCTGCAGAATGCGCCGCATTTAGTGCGTAATCTGAGTTTTATTATTCCCAACTATGAGTGGTGGGGAGGGCCTTTTTACACAATCGGATTAAAAATGTATGACATGATGGCCGGGAAATTGGGCCTTGGGCCATCAAAAAGCCTTTCTTTGCAGGAGACGATTGATGCAATTCCTACCCTGGTACAAAAGGGCCTGAAAGGCGGCGTTGTTTATCAGGACGGGCAATTCGATGATGCGCGGATGGCGGTAGCATTGGCACAGACCTGCGCCGACTATGGCGGCACAGTACTTAATTACATGCAGGTCACCGGCCTCAGGAAGGACGATGAAAACCTTGTTTGCGGCTTGTCTGCAATGGACATGGAGACAGGTGATGTGTACCATATCAACAGCAAGACCGTCATAAATGCTACAGGGGTTTGGGCTGATAATATTATGCAAATGGATGATCCGGAGGCCAGAGATATGATCCGGCCAAGTCAGGGTGTACACCTTGTTTTAGACCAATCATTTTTGCAGAGCTCCAACGCCATCATGATTCCACATACAAGTGATGGGCGCGTGCTTTTTGCTGTGCCCTGGCACAACAGAGTCATTGTAGGTACAACAGATACATTGATCAATGAAGCCCTCCTTGAACCTCGTGCCCTGGAAGAAGAAATAGAATTTATTCTGAGCACTGCCGGACAATATCTGAATAAAGTGCCGACAAGAAAGGATGTAAAGAGCATATTCGCAGGTCTGCGCCCATTGGCCGCCCCTCAGGATAATGAGAAGTCAACCAAAGAAATCAGCAGGCATCACAAGGTGCTTATTTCACTTTCCGGGTTGATCACCCTCACCGGTGGCAAATGGACAACCTACAGAAAAATGGGGGAAGATGCTGTAGATAAAGCAATTTTACTTGCAGGTTTACCTGAAAGAAAGTCCATTACGGAAAGTCTCATGATTCATTCATACAGTAAAGATGTATCTCTCAACGATCCCAATTCTGTTTATGGAAGCGATTTGGGCGCTGTGCAAAGCATTGCAAGCCTTGATAAAAAGTATGAAGGCATGCTAAGCGATGAGTTGGTGATCAGTCGGTCGCAATTGGTTTGGGCAGTCAGGGAAGAAATGGCCCGTACAGTGGAAGATTTTTTGGCAAGACGAACCAGGGCCTTGTTTTTGGATGCAAGAGAAAGTATTCGCATTGCAAGAGAAGTCGCCGAGATGATGGCTCATGAATTGGGTAAAGACGAAACTTGGGTAAATGATCAGGTGCAAGACTTTACAGAGCTTGCAAAAGGTTATTATTTAGATTGATGTAATAGTACATATATCAATTTCAAAAACCTCAATCGCAAACCGCTCATACCGAATAAACAAACCAGGATTATTACCTGTAAATTAATTTAATTATATTTTTTATTAAATAAATTATATTATATCTTGCAATATTAATTTTATTGTAGTAATATAGCGCCGTGCATGCTTTAAATAGTTGATAAAAAGCTAATTAATACTAAGTCTTCAACTATTAATTTAAGTATCTTGCAATAGAAATGTAATACCGGTTTGAGAGGATTTCTTGATTTTTTTATTCGATTGGGGTTTGACCCGTCAAAATCGCGGATGGAACAACGCGACCTGATTGTATGCAACAAGATGGCGCTTTTGCTATTTCCGCTTGCTATTTTAGCCTCAATAACCAGTTACACCAGAAGTATTGAATCCTCATTCATTGGTTTTATCATGTTTGTTTTGATGACGCCTTTCATTTTTATGCTCAACAAATATGGAAAGGTATTTATTACAAGAATGATTTTATCAGTCTTGCCTCCTTTAATCCTGCTTTTACCATTCATGCTTGGAGAACTGGATCATGACGAAAGATATCATTCGGTTTCTTTTGCTTTTATAGGCCTGGCCGCGATACCATTAGTGCTTTTTTATAAGCCTGCCGATCGCAGGTTCCTTATATTTAGTCTTATTGTACACGTCAGTGCACTCATTGTCTTTGAGTTTCTCACCAATTGGGCCAGGCACGATTTACTAATCTATGCTGTACCACAGTTGGTTTTATGGGTTTTAATAATCAGTGCCTTTCATTTTGTAAAAAAGGAGGGAAGCATTTCCGAGCAAGGTCTGCGGACGGCTAACCAATCCCTTACAGACGCATTGAGTGAAATACGAATGCAAAAGGAAGAAATACTTGCCCAAAATGAAGCGCTGAATACCAACCAGGACAAAATGGAAAAGCAAAGCCAGGCGCTTGAAAAAACCAACCAGGAGCTTTTGAGGACGAAGCACGAATTACTTGAAATGATTGATAAGCTTCAGGATACAAAGCGTCAGGCACTGGAAAAGGAGGCAGAATCATTGCGAATCGTGCATGCACTTAACGATCATTATCTGGTTGCGCATTATGATCTGAATGGCCGGATCACAAGTATCAATCATAAGGTGATTGAGCTGTTTGGGACATTGAGATCGGAATTCTTTTCCGGGATAAAGCCATTAAATGGTCAGGTTTTAAATGGCACAGGACCGTTTGGTAAGTACAAATATTTCAGGAATCTATGGAAGCAAATCCTTGAAAGTGGTTCTGAAACA